>JALTLF010000157.1 GCA_027005735.1 Chromatiales bacterium
GGTAACGATTTCGTGCCCCGCTACCAGGTGGCGCCGGTGGGCGCGCGCCTCCTCATCCGCAACGAGGATACCTTGCTGCACAACACCCACATCTCCGATCGTCACGCCACCCTGTTCAATGTCGCCACGCCCCGGGCCTTCCAGGACGTGGCCAAGGTCCTGCCGCGTGAGGGGCTGTTTACGGTGCGCTGTGACCTGCACCCGTGGATGAAGGCGTGGATCGCCGTGACCGATGCACCCTTCCATGTCTTGCTGGAGGGCCAGGGCGAGGCCGTTTTCGAGGCGCTGCCGCCCGGCACCTATCGATTACAGATCTGGCGTACCGATGCAGCGCTGGTGGAGCGCCTGGTGGAACTGGAGGCGGGAAAGTCACCGCGCCTCGAGCTGAAGGGGATCCCGGGCCTTAGCGCACGCCGGGATTGAGAATGGTCGGCGTGGCGCGGCCGTTGCGCTCCATGAGTTCGTTGGCCTGGAAGGCGTTCGTCACCATCAGCCAGGTGACGACAGCGACGGCGATCAGGATGAGGGGCAGGGCGATGCGGTTGAAGCGGTGGATGCCGGCATCGCCCACCAGATGCTCGGTACTGCCGGCCGGGGCCTGGTCCCCGTCAGTTTTTCCGTGTTCCTGTTTCAAACCCTGTTTTTTCCGCGTCAGGAAGATGATCAGGACAAAGGGGATCGCCACCAGGGCGAGAAAGACGAAAAACATGAACCAGGGAAAGCCCAGGGAACTTTTTACATAGGTATAGTCCCCCGCCGCACTGGCCAGGCTACTCAGCAACAGCGTGCAGGAACCGCCGAAGAGCGCCGGAAAACGTACCGCCAGGAATCGTCTCATCAGCTTGCCTACAGGACTTTCTCAATGGCGGCTTCCATGACCGCGTTGTCGGTGGGACCGGGGAAGACCGCGCTGACCACGCCGGTCCTGTCGACAATGAATGTCCAGGGCTCGCCGGTGACGCCCCATTCGACCCAGATGGCATTGTCCATGTAGCCATCCACGTGCACGAAGGCGAAGCGGTCCTGATATTTTTCCTTCAACGTGGCGATGCGTACCAGCTGATCGACGCACATGGTGCAATGCTGCGGCGTGCCGAATACCACCATGAAGGGCCTGCCGTTCTGTACCAGATTGGCGATGCGCTCGGTGTGCAGACGGTCCGGGGTGTTCATGGTGCAGACATCGCGCCATGCCTCGGGCGTCGCGGGAAGACGGTTCTCGCTCGCCGGCACCCGATCACCTACCGCCACGCGCGGGCGGAAGCCCTCGTTGCAGCCGACGAACAGCAGGACAATGGTCAGCAGCCCGGCAAGGGCCGCTACTCTTTTTACGCGCGCACAAACACCTGTCATGGAACACTCCCCTGGTGTTCCATGTCAGGCAGACTGGAACACCACATTACTCGTATTTCTTGTTCGGATCCTTGAGACCGGTTCCGATGCAGACCCATGGTACAACCGCCAGGGCGATGACGCCACCGACGCCGAATACGGCAATGGCAAACAGACTGATGGGGTCCATGTTTTTCTCCTCTCTTTGGTTAAAACCGCTTGTATTTCAAAGTATTGTTGGATCTTCTGCCACGCGGATGCTCACCTGCCCAGCGCCGCGGTGGTGGTCTCGTTCTCCTGCCTGCGCAGCGCCCGCAGGTAGGTAACGAGCTGGGCCAGTTCCGCGTCTGAGCCTTCCCAGGGCGGCATCCTGAGCCGGTAGCGCCTGGCCGAGACACCGGGGCGTGGTGCGCGCAGATAGGTCTCCAGCCAGTCGGCCGTACGGCGGCTGCCGATGCCATCCAGCGGCGGGCCGAAGCTGGTGCCGACGCCGAAGATCTCGTGGCAGGAAGGGCAGCCCGAGCGGTGGTAAATCCGCTCCCCCGGCAGGGTCTGTGCCGAGGCGAGATAAACGAACTCCACCGGCGGCGGTTTCTGGTAGATGATATAGCCTACCAGGGCCGAAAAGGCGACGATCAGGACCGAGCCGCCGAGGACGATCCATTCACCCGCGCGGAGTTTCATTGCCATCGTTACCGTCTTCGTAGCGATCGTCGTCGCCTTCGGTGAATATCTGCCTGGTGATGTTCTCGTCGAACTGGTTGTGGGTGTAGGCCCAGTAGACACCAATCACGACGAAGATCAGCGTGACCATGCCGGTCGCCGCCCATATATAGGGTATCAGGGATTCGCTGTTCATCGTTGTCCTTCCTGTTCCGTTTCGTTGTCGGGTCTTGCGCGGCCGTCGCCCTGTGGGGGCACCGGGTAGTTCGAGGATCCCGGATTCGAACGCAGGCTATGCATGAAGGCAGTCAGAAGTCTCCTGTCTTCAGCATCGAGGCGTCGGAAGTCCGGGCCCAGGCTGCCGTCATGGGCAGTACCATCGACGAGTTGCGTCGGATCGGTAAAATAGTCCGCAAGCCACTGCTTGCTGCGTCGCGTGCCCTCGCCGTCGAGCACCGGTGCTACGCCGATCTCGCCCATGCGCAGCACACGGTGGCAACTGTTGCATCCCCTGCTCTTGTACAGGCGATAGCCTTCCTGGGCCGTCGCCGTCCACAGGGTATAGTCCCTCGGCGGTTTCGGTGTGCCACCACCCGAGGGGCCGGCGATGCGGTACAGGGCTGCCGCCGTGAGCAGGGCGGCGATGCCGAAAAAGATTTTCTCACCTTTGCGCATTTCCTCTACCGCATTCCTGATGCGCGTTCAGAATACCACGTGAAACAGCAGTTCACTGGCTGCCATGGCAAGGACGAGCAGTACGCCGATAAAACCGCTGATGAGTACGACACGCTCCACCTTGCGCAATTTAGCCAAGGGTCCGACCACGAGCTTCGACATGGTCAGGAACACCACCACGGCCACCAGAATAAGGGCAAAAATCAGGATGGAGATCTGGTCGGTAAACTGCATGTTACAACCTGTCTGCTTGATGAAGCCTTGTCAATCATAAACCAGTACAGACGGCCAGACAGCCACTTTTCCTCTGGTTCTTGCCGTTATTCTGTCGCCCTCCCCACCCGGCCGCATCCTCGTGTGTACGGGGAATGCGGCCGGGGGAGGCCAACAGCCTTGCGCCGGCAGCTAGTCGCTGCGCTTGCCGGCCTTCTTCTTGACGTTGATGGTCCACACCACGGCGGCAATACCACCGAGGATAATGATGATCTGCACGGTGATCATCATGTATCCCCAGTCCCACCAGGGCTGGGCATGGGTAGTGCTGACGAAGGTCGTGGTGACCCGCTCGTAGCGTTGACCAAAACCCCACGGGAAGGTCCACAGGAAGGCCTCGAAGACCGTCACGCAGACGATGACTACCAGCCACCAGGGGATCTTGCCATTACCCTCCTTGATGCCGTCGTACTCCTCGTCGGAAAAGCGGCCAAAGACGGTGCCGCAGTCTTCCCTTGCTTTTTCTTCATCGTTCATGATTCACCTCTCACATTCGCTGCTATTTCAGGCTTTCAAGGAAGGCCACCAGCGCGTCCATGTCCTCATCGCTGAGGTACTCGAAGGCCGGCATGATGGAGCCCGGTGTCACCGCGCGTGGATTGCGGTGATGGACGTAGTGCCAGGCCTTGACGCGATTGCGGCTGCCGATGTGCAGCAGATCAGGCGCCTTGCGGTCGGAACCGAACAGGCTGGGGGACTCGCCCTGCACGTCGCCGGCCTCGGGGGGATCACCGAAGTAGGTCCAGTCCTGCGTCTGCTCCGGCAGCAGGGTGTGGCACCACCAGCATCCCTCGCGGATGAAGACGGTCTTGCCGCGGCTGGCCGGCGTGGGGGCGTCTGCGCCCGTCATGAAGGGATCGTGGATGTTCCAGCCGGTATGCGCCCAGATCTCCTCATGGTGCTTGCCCAGCTCCGACTGGGGGATGGTCGCCATGTAGGTGGAACCGCCGACAATCGTGACGAAGATGGAACTGAATATCACCAGCACCACCAGAATTGCACCAACAACATATTTAGGCATGATTTTTACCTCCTGTTTTCAGCGCTCAGGCCGTTGCCGGTGCTGCCTGCATGGCAGGGGCATCGTCTTCAACGCGTTCACCCTTGCGTGCGGTCATCACCATGTTGTAGAGGAAAATCGGTTGCGCGAAGATGATCAACAGACCAAACACCGCGCGGCCCACCATGTACGGGTGGGTGGCAATTACCGATTCGATGTAAGGGACCTCGTAGACCTTGGCCGCACCCTGTACCAGGCCGCCGCCGGTCAGCGAGATCCAGAAGCCCAGGAAGCCGATGGCCGTCATCCAGAAATGGATGCGTGCCAGTTTCATGCTGTAGAGTCTCCGCTTCAGGAGCTTGGGCAGGCCATAGTAGATGGCGCCAATCTCGATGAAGGTGGAGAAACCCAGCAGGGCCAGGTGGGCATGGGCCACGATCCAGTGGGTGCCGTGGATGTACCAGTTCAGCGTACGTGTCTGCTGGAAGGCGCCCTGGATGTTGAGCGGGATGGCGAAGAGTACGCCGGTCAGCGCCCATTGCAGGGAGATGTTTTTGGTAAACATCCACCACTTGTCCTTCATGGTCATGAGCATGTTCACCACGAAGGCCAGCGCCGGGATCATGATCAATACGCCACTCACCGAGGCGAAGGACTTGAGCCATTCCGGGATCGGTGCGCCCATGAGGTGATGGGCGCCAGGCGTGGAATAGAACGCCGCAATGGACCAGAAGTGCAGGTGTCCAATCTTGTGGCTGTAGAGCGTATTGCCCGAGATCTTCGGAATGATGTAGTAGGCAATGGCCGCCGACACCGGTGTTATCCACAGGCCGAGCACATTGTGTGCGTGCCACCATGTCATATAGGCCTCACTGAGTCCGGTGACCGGAAAGAAGTCGGGAATGGCACCGATGAAGTAAGTGAGGATAATGAACAGGGCCGAGGCGCCAAAGAACCACAGGGTGACGTACAGTCCCTCGGTGCGGCGGTTGAGCATGGTCATCCACACATTGACCGCCAGCGGCAGGAGGATGAACAACAGTACATAGACATCCACCGGCCAGATCAGGTCCTGGTATTCACGGCCCGTGGTCAGGCCATTGATGAGGGTGAAGAACACCACCACCATACCGACGTTCCAGGCCCAGCAGTTCCACACCCCAAGCCGCTCGCTCCACAGCTTGGTCTTGCACAAGGCGGGTGTGATGTAACACATCGCGCCGGCAAAGGCCATGAAGATCCAGCCGAAGATAACGAAGTGGACATGCACCGGTCGCACACGACCAAAGTGCAGCCACGGAATATCATTGGGCAGGATATCCGGCCAGGCCAGTCGGAAAGAGGTGATAATGGCAAGCAGCGTGCCAATCACCAGCATTACAATTGCCGAGAAGAAGAAATGCTTTGCGGCAGTTCCCTCGGCGTAGTCGTCTTTAGTCCAGAAACCCATAGTTAGTCTCCTGTGCGGCGTTAAATGCCGTTACTTCCCCTGCTTGACCATGACAGCGTTGAGGAACCAGAAACTGATTGCTGACGCAACCCCCGTACCCAGGGATATGATCAGCCCCCAATTGAGCAGGTCGGTCCAGTCGCCGTAGGCGCGCATCCCGATAACCGGGAGTATGCAAAGCTGGAATACGGTGCCCAGCCCAACGCCGACAAGAAAGCCGCTATACAAAAAGTTAATCATGCGGTGCATGCTTGTTACCTCCGCTTTTTATAAACAGTCAAAAAGACATTGGTGATGTAAGTCCAGTAACCCAGTCCCATGAGCATCGCACCAGTAATGATCAGGATGTGATGCATGGCGCCCACGGCCTCCAGTGCCTGGGCATAGGTCATGCCGTTGTGGATCATATTGCCTTCGATCAGACCAAGGATGACCAGAGAGGTATAGAAAGTGATGACGCCGAGTGCGGAGAACCAGAACGATACCGTTGCCAGTGTCATGCTGTAGATCGGCCGATGCACGAGCTTCGGCAGCACGTAGTAGAACAGCCCCATCATGCCCATGGTGACGCCTCCCACAAGGTTGATGTGGGCGTGCGCCAGGGGGTCGATGAGGTGCCCCGCCGGACCTGACTCACGGATCCATTGCGCAATGCCCGGGAAGGTCTGGGTGACCCCCTGGATGGTGCCAATCAACAGGTTCAGGACCGAAATCAGGAAAAAACGCAGGATGCGTACTTCGGTTTCCGACTGCTCTTCCCGAGTCTTCGGCGTGTTGCTGTTGTCGGCAGGACGCGACAGTTCCGCCACGGTACTACTCATTGTGCATTCTCCTCGTTGCCAGGCAGGGTACGCAGATAGGCAATCACGTCCCAGCGCTGGCCTTCACTCAGTTGTCTCTTCCATCCAATCATCGGCGTGCCCAGCAGGCCGTCACTGATGATGCTGAACAGCTGTGCATCGCTGCGTGACTGGACGCGGGCACTGCGCAGATCGGCCGGTTTGGGCGTGACCCGATAGGCCCACTCACCCATGCCGTCACCACGTACCCCATGACAGGGCAGGCAGATCTGTGCGAAATACACGCGACCCAGCTCCACCGCCTGGGGGTTCTGCCGCCGCAGGTGACGGCTGTCCACCGGGGTGGCCGCATAGGCGCCCACGCCGGGGGGCGGGATGACGTGGTTGTCATCCGGCAGAAAGTACGTGGTCGCACTTGCCGTACCGAGGGCGGCGGCAATGCCGAGAACAACATAGATGGGTGCAGACATGCGACTCATGCGTCCACTCTCAGCTTTCGCCCCCGGCGGTATCCGCCTGGGCCTGGAGCATCTCGCGCGCCTTGTTCATGTCCCAGTCCGTGCGCAGCGACATCACGTACCATACCAACTGCCAGCGCTGCTCTTCGTCAAGGAAGTCAGCGAAGGACGGCATCGGGGTGCCATCGAAGCCGGTGGTAAAGGTGCGGTAGATGCCGCGCGGGTCACTGGCGCCGACGAACTGGCTGGCATCGGTGAAGTCACGCGGGACGATGGGCAGGCCATTGTCGTCCTCGAGTTCTGGCGCGGAAGGCCCGTCGCCCTTGCCCTTGGGACCATGACACTTGGCGCACTTCATCTGCTTGTAGACTTCCTTGCCGGCGAGGATCATTTCCTCCGTGGGCATGGGTGGCTGACCAATCTCCACGGGTTCCTCCTGGTAGTCCGCTTCTTCCACCCAGCGCTCGGACAGCGACTTGATGTAGGCGATCACCGCCCAGCGGTCGCGCTCCGGCAGGAACTTGAACGAGGGCATGTCATGATCCGCCACCAGTCCACGGGAGATGGCCTCGAAGAGATCGAGATCCGTCGGCAAGGAGCCACTGGGCGTCGAGCGGATCTTGAATACCGCCTCGGTGAAGTCACGCGGTTTGCGCGGCAGACGGTGATCTTCATTGCGGATGTATTGTTCACCAAGTTCCCACACCGCGCCGTTGCCGTCACCCTTGGGGCCATGACAGCCGATGCACAGGCCGCGATAGGTCCACTCGCCATACTTGAGCAGGCCGGGTGTGACCGGCGGGCTTTCACCGACCGGGTGAATGTTTCCCGTTGCCGAGGAATATTCGAAGAACATGGTGTAGAAGGGCTTTTCCTCCGGGGCCGGGTTGGTCTTTGCCGAAACAGCCAGGCTGAGTACGGCGATCAGGCCGGCTCCCACCAGCAAGCCAAGTATCCAGTTTCGCGTTTTCAAAACTGCCTCCTGATGTCAGGTTTGGCATGATGCCGCCGCTGCACGGCGGCCTCATGCACCAAGTGATAAATCATCGGGCTCACTTTACGTTCACTGACTGAAGGTATGGTCGAGGGTGGTGGTGCCTCCCGCAGTTACCGTGACTTCCTTGACGACCTCACCAAGCTTCTCGTGCCAGATCTTCACCTTGTAGGTGCCGGGCGGAATCCCGTCGATGGTAAACGTGCCGTCGGCCGCGGTGACCGTGGCATAGGGATTCTTCGACACATACACGTAACCCAGCATCCACTCATGGGCATCACACTGCACGGTGACGATGCCGGGCTTGCGCATGCGCTTCTTGATGACCCGATCCTTCAGCGGCAGGGCAATGTTGTACATGGTCTTCTTCTTGGGGCCATGGTACAGGTGGGTGTTGTGCAGGATCGGGTCGGTGTTGTTGACACCGAGGCGCTGGCCAACCACCGCCGTGGTGACGTGCGGGCTGAACATACACTTCTTGTTGTCGAAGGGGATGATGGCCTTCTTGTCATAGGGTTTGCCGGCATCGATATTCTCGATGGACACCACGACATTCTGTAGCTTGCCGTTGTTGACCACGTAATAGTCGGCGGAGATGGTGGCTCCGCAGTAGTCAACGTCCTTGGTCATCTTCAGTGTCGGGTTGGCGGGTGGCGTGCCATTGAAGCTGATGACGCCGGTGATCTTGCCGCCATTGCTGACATCGATGACCTTGTAGGCCAGGGCCTGGGTGCTCCACAGGCCAAGGATCAGGGATGTCGCCAGGGCGATGTGCATGATGTGTTTCTTCACTACGTGTTCCTCCGTTGATGATGAGTTGTTTTTCTTTCCCTGGTGCTATTCAGCTGCAAGGGAGTTGATGTAGTTGATCAGGTCCCAGACTTCCTGTTCGCTGCCTTCGAAGAAGTCGGAGTAGGATGGCATGGCGCCACCGTCCAGGCCCGCCATGATGGTGCGGTACAGGTCCGCCGGGGCGTTGCCGTTCTTGAAGGAGCTGGGACGGCGCAGGTCGCGGGGCGGCAGGCGGAAACCCCAGTCATCCTTCAGGGTACCGGCCTTCTTGCCGTTGCCGGCGCCACCACCACCATGGCATTCCCAGCACTTGAACTTCTGGTACACCTGGTAGCCGCGCTGGACGCTGGCCGCGGTAGGCGGGATGGGGGTGCCCACCACCTTGATGAGTTCCGGCTCGGCGTCCTTGAAGTCGGGACTCAGGCTCTTGATGTAGTACACCAGGCGCCAGCGGTCTTCCGTGCTATAGCCGCGGAAGCCCGGCATGAAACCCGGGATACCACGAGTGATGGTACGGAAGAGATCCTCATCCGTGGGCATTTCGCCACTCAGGGTGGAGCGGAACTTGTAGATCCCCGAGGTGAAGTCACGTGGATGCGGGGCCGTGTCGCGGCTGAGGAAATACGCTACCGGTCCCTTGCCTTCGCCATTGACGCCATGGCACCAGATGCAGGAGCGCTCGTAGAGCGCCCGCCCGGCCTCGACGTTGGCCGCATTCTCCGGGATACGCTGCTTGAAAGG
The DNA here is from genome assembly GCA_027005735.1 of Chromatiales bacterium. Classification (GTDB taxonomy): domain Bacteria; phylum Pseudomonadota; class Gammaproteobacteria; order CAMYNG01; family CAMYNG01; genus HyVt-448. Next base: position 9,179 of record JALTLF010000157.1, read on the forward strand.
TGACAGCTCGATGGGCAGGGGGATGGCATCCGCGCCCATGCCGCCCTCGGCCGCCAGTGCCGTCGTGATTACCGTCCCGCTCATGCCCGTGGCGAGGATGAAGGTGAGGGCGGTGCGGGAGATCCTCTGTACGTGTTTTCTGATTTTCATTTTTTTGCCCTCCTGTCAGAACGCCATGTCCACGCCGACGGTGATCATGGACTTGAGATTGCGTGCGGGATGCTCGACACCACCGAAGACATTGGTTGGCAGCTTCACTGAGCTCTCCAGGTTCTGGTGATAGCGCGCATACAGGCCGATGCTGGGCCGCGGGTAATACTTGGCAATCACCGCGATGAAAGAGGCGTCCTGGTTGATGGCCGGGTCGCTCCCTTGTAAGGCGGGGGGTAACAAGGACAAGCCACCGGCGTCCATGCTGTCGTAGCGCACGCCAATCAGCCATTTTGCGTTGAGCAGGTAGTCGGCCTCGATACTGATGCCCATGGCATCGGTGTCCCAAGTGGAGAGAGAAGCAGGTGCCATGGCAAATACCGGTTGGTCTATCTCGTCCCAGATGATGGTGCCGTAGATGTCCCACCACTTGCTGGTCCAGCGCGCGGCGATACCGTAGCGCTGCCAGTCAACAGCGTCGGTGGCATAGATCAGGGTGCCAGCTGGATTGAGCGTTGGCATGGCGGCCTTGTCGGCGTTGTAGATGAAGCCGGAGATGGAGAAGTCGCTGTACTCGCCCAGCCAGTCGTAACGCAACATCAGATACCTGTCGAAAGTGGTGCGGCTCTCGTTCTCGGCGGTCTGGGCCTGCACGATCCCCACCTGGTAGAGGAAGTTGGTACCGAAGGGCCGGCCGTGGACCGAGATACCATTGGACACCGGGGCGTTGTAGAACAGGGGCTCGAAGGGCAGGATGGCGAAGCCTTCCGAGAGCAGGTCCGGATCGGTCGGTGCCGCCGAGTCCGCGAGGCGCTGGCCCCGCGAAAGGCCAAACATCTTGGCGGAGAAGGCCAGCGGCAGCAGCGGGATGCGATCTATCGGTGGCGGGAAGGCAGCGGTCTCCGCCTTGGGCCCGACGGGGTTGATCTGCTGGCGATGGGTGGGGAAGGAGTACATCGCCGCGGGATCGAAGCGGCCTACCTTGATGTTGGCCACCTGGTGCCCGCCCAGGTTGTCGAACACCAGGAAGGCGCGCTCGAAGGCCACGGCCCCTTCGCCCTGGGAGGCATATTCCGCCTCGAAGAAGAAGCTGAGATCGTCGCTGGCGGTGCCGGCAAAGAAGATATTGACGATGTTGGGCAGGATGATTTCGATATCATCACTGGCCTCGGTGATGGTGGCATCGCGGAACGAGGCCTGCTGGATATCGGCGCGCAGGCGCACGGCCATGTAGTTGCTGATGGCGTCCAGCGTGGCGCCGCCCAGTTCTCCGCCGAGCAGGCGCTTTCTGCTGACACTTCCGTCGGAGGTCCCCGGGATCTGGTAGCCGTTTTCCTGGAAACGTTGGCCGAAGGGATTCAGTCGCGGCGGCCGGGTATGGCAGACGTTGCAACTGACATTGAACTTGCGCGCAAAGGCCGGCACGGCACCCGCCTCGGGGATGACGCTGGTCCACGCGATGATCATGGTAAACAGGGCCAGCAATGCCGTGGGGCAATACCGGCGGGTCAGTCTTGTTATTCTCATTCGATCACCCTCCTTATCATTATTCAACGTGACCTCCCAAAGGTGGTCATTCTGCCCGTGGTGGTAAAAAAGCCGGGGTCACGTTGGTATCGCATTCATGGGCGCACGAAGCCGTGGCCATGAACAGTTCCTGATCTACCGTTGGCGCAGCGGCGCCGGCACGGTAAGGCAGTCAGGCGGAAGGACTCAGGGGGGGAGGGTTTTCGACAGGGAGAACGATGGGAGAAACGGACATGCCGGAAGTGAGCGGAACCGGGCCTGCTCCAACCGTCAGGTCCGTGTCGATGGCAGTAAGGGCCGGATGCAACACGTCCTGGTCGCAATGACAGGAACAATCGCCACTGCAGCTGCAGGCACTCGTGTCATGGCCGCTACCATGGTCGGCTGCATGACCGTTCCCATGAGCGGCGGCAACATGGGTAGCGGTGGCATCCTGGGCTCCGCCCATGTGGTCGTCCTGGGTGGCCCCGGCATGGGCGCAGGCCGCATCGGCCTCCGCCTGGCGGCGACCGGCCTGGGCCGGTATCTGCGTATGCTGCGGGCTCCTGTGTGCCGGGGGAGTGCCGTGGCCATGACGCGCGGACAGGGCCTGCATGGGTGCAAACAGGATTGCAACCACGACGACTCCTGAGATCACGCGATAAGAACCCGGCACTCGCATGCGCGGCAAGCCTCATTCTTAATCGGGCCGATACGGTGGGTAAGGTAACGGTCCAGTCAATTATTACCGTGGTGTCCCGGTGAGGACGCCACGACTTTCATTATGTATACCCGGTGTCGCTGACTGGTTTACTTAATTGTTATTGCTTGATTGTTATTGCTTGTTTGTTTTTATTTTTTCTGGCTAAAGCCACGAAAAGATCAATGCGGCCATTTGTTTTTTTTATTTGCTGACCAAGCATGGGACACATTTTGAAATGTGTCAAGGGTCATACTAAATAACAGTGTTTCGGTATTTGCTAACAAATTGTTTTAGTCGAGCGAACAGTGACTTGAGGGAAATGCACAATCCAATTGTGGAATTCGAACAGCGAAGCGGGTTGTGTTTCCGATGGGAGAGGAACTGGAGACGGAAGCAGCTCTGGACGGCGCATGGGGGCGATGGGGGTTGAGCAGGCTCGCAGTGGTACAGGGTGGTCGTCCGGGTCGGGTAGCGCGCGACGGGCGGGGGCGGTGTTCCCACCGCCCCCGTTTGCGTCCTCCCGTGCTCAGTTACTCATCTGCATGAAGGTAATGATGTCGCGCGTTTCCTGTCCGGTGAGGCCGGCACGCACGCGCATGTGGAAACTCGTCGTGATCCACTGGTCGTCGCGCAGCTCTGGCGCCTCGCGCAGGTTGTGACAGCGCGTGCAGTTGTCCGCCCAGGCGCGGGCGCCGCGGGCGGGATCACCCTTTGGCGGGTAGCTGCCGGTTTCCTCCGCCTGGACTGTCGGAATGCCAGAGCCAAGCAGCAGCGCCAGTCCCATGCTGTAAAAGAAGTGTCGTGTCTTCGTTTTCATTAGTAAATCCTCCGTTAGAAGCCGTAGGCCAGTTGCACGAGGGTGCGGTCATCGTTCTGGAACCCGGCATTGGGATTGTCGTTACGCTCGATGGCGATCTTGCCGATGAGGTTGCTGGCGAACAGGTAGTTGAGGCCCACCAGGGTCTGCTCGTTGTCGGTGGCGTCATCCGGGGTGTCGTATTCGCCAAGGCGCAACACCACTTCCCACTTGCCGTCGCCGAAGCGATAGGCGCCCTGCACGTACCAGGCCTCCCAGGCACCGCCGTTTACGGCGTAGGCGCTCCCCGGCAGGTCGCCGACCTCCTGCTTGGCATACTCGCCGCGCAGGTCGAAGGGCGCCGGCCGCCAGGTGAAGTCGAAGCCGGTGTACTCGTAGTCACGGCCGGTTTCGTAGAACACCGGTGTCATGGCGGTATCCCGCACCGAGGCCTGGCCGGTGGCGTAGGAGAGGCCAATCTCCAGTTTCTGTGCCGGGAACAGCAGGCCGAAACGACCACCGCTCACCTTGTTGCCGTCGTCGTCGGCACCGATTCCCGGCGTTTCGATCATTTCGATCTCGCCACCGGCGGCCTCCAGCGCCGGGCCGTTGCCGATATACACGGCATAGTTGGCCTTGATGCCGTCGCTGCCCACCGGGAAGCCGCCGCGGACCTGCAGGCCCACCTCGGCATTGGGCGCCGCTTCGTCATGGCCGAAACCGGCCGGCGCCGAGGGCGCGCGGTTGATCCAGGAGGGATGCAGGTTCTGGCGGAACTGGCCCAGCGGGCTCAGGAACTTGCCCATTACCAGCACCGCGCTGTCGCTGAGAAAGAGATCCACGGTGAGGTATTCCAGCTCGAACTCGTTTTCGCCCAGCTCGTTGGTGGTGATCTCGAATTCCGATTCCACCATCACCAGGTCGCGGTACTGGTAGTGGAAGATGGGCGAGATGGAGCCGCTGGCGAAGGATCCCGGGCCATTGTCGGGGTCGACGTAGTCCACGTCCGCGTACCCGGCCATGTGGATGAGGCTGTTTGGGCGCTTCCACTCGGCCGCCGACTCCACCTGTTGCTTGAGGGTTTCGATGTCGGCACGCAGGGTGGCGATATCGTCCTGGGCCGCCAGGGCGGCGGTGCCGGTGAGGGTAAAGGCCCCGGCCACGGCGGAAGACAGAATATGTCGCTGTAGTGTTTTCATGGTTGTTGTGTCCTCGCAGGAGGTTTGTCAAAGAAGCGTTGTTCCATGGTAATTAAGGTGTCTTGCCAGGTTGTACGTCCCCCACCCGGGGGCGGGACACCCGAACCATAGCAGATCACTGGGAAATCAGCAGCGCCGGGGAGGTCGTCGGATCCCGCAAGCGGTGCGGGGGCTGGCCATGGCCAGGGATCGGGCCGGCGCCGAGCCGGAGTGTTCGGCCATGGGCAGGGGAAGGTGCAGGATGGCATAGGCAGGTACGTCGCTCATGCAGTGATCGGAGCAGGCGACGTGATCCAGGCAGAGGCCCGCGTGGCAACATCCTCCACCCTCGGTGTCACAGGCGTCATGGTCCGACGGCGCGGGGCGTGCCGCCGGCGAGGGCGCGTCATACGCCACCATCTGCCGGTCTGTCGCCGCCGTCGGCATACCGGCCACTTCGCCCGCTGCAATGATCGGCACCAGGATCAACAACAGGATCAGCGACAGAATCAGAGACAGGCGTACCGTGCCCCACAACGGCGCCAGGCGGGGGCCGCGGCGGGCCGGGCGAGGCTTGTTTGCAGGGAGGGTGAGCATGTGTCGTACTTTCCCGTTTCGATACCTGGTGGCGTATATTAGTATCAAATGAAATACCGATAAATCTTGATCCAGGTCAAGACCTTGAAGGGTGGCGAGAACTTCGCCGCGGGGGGAAGTCAAACTGGCAAACGGGTTTGATCCGCCGTTGGGCAATCTGTGTTGAAATGCCCGGGAAGCGGCTGCATGGCGGTTTGCCAACAAGGAGAAATGAAAATGAAGAAGGATCAGGGTATCGTCACTGCTGATTTCCCGTTCCAGGAACAATATCGTCACCACGCCATGTTCCTGTTGCTCATTGCCCTTGTCCTGTATCCCGGCGGGCTGCAGGCGGGGACGGACGGCGCAGCGTCTGCCGGGATTTCGGGCGAGGACATCTATTTTCAGAACTGCGTTTTCTGTCACGGAGACGATGCCACCGGCAACATGCCCGGCGTGCCCGATCTCACACAGCGCGAGAGTTGGCGTCGCTACAGTGAGGACGAGATGGTCACCCGTCTGATGGAAGGCGTGCAGAGCCCCGGCAGCCAGCGGGCCATGCCCCCGGCGGGGGGTGATCCGAACCTCACTGCGCCACAGCTACGCGCGGCATTTCGATTCATGCGTGATGCGTTGTTGAAACCTGAATAACCGTCTGCGAGGCAGACAAGGAGAACAAACCATGAACAGGGTAATTCTGGCGTTTTCACTTCTGTTACTGGCCGTCCAGTCGGTGTGGGCGGCACCGACGGTCTATATTCCGCTGGGTTCGGCCAACGTCGTCATCGCGGTGGATGGCGCCACCGATACCATTACCGCCACCTACACCGACGTCGCCGAACCTCACGGGCTGGTGGCCACCCCGGACGGCGAGTATCTCATCGCCGGCAGTTACAGGGAAACACGGTTGAAGAAAGGCGAACCCAGCGATACGCCCAACAGCAATCTGTTTCTCATTCATCCCGCCCATGGGCATGTCATGTCCACCTTCCCGGTGGCCGGATCCTCACATCACCAGGCCATCACCCCGGATGGCCGCTTCGTGTTGTCCACTCATGGCATGCGTGGCTATATCAGCGTGCTGGATCTGGAGAACAATGTCATCGCCCGGACGGTCGCCACCGGCAGGGTGCCCAACTATACCCTCATTACCAAGGATGGTAAGCGGGCCTTCGTCAGTAACTCCGGCTCCAACAACATCGTCGAAATCGACCTCGGGACCTGGAAAGTGGTCCGCACCCTGGAGTCGGGCCCGGCGCCCGAGCACCTGGCCTTTTCCGGTGACCAGTCCCTCATCTTTGCTTCCAATCCGCGCGCCGGCAAGGTCTCGGCGGTGGATGTCAGCAGCGGCAAGGTGGTCAAGACCTTCAAGGTGGGCAAGGCCGTGCACGGCCTCGATATCGGTGATGACGGGCGCACGCTGTTCGTCAGCGCCAGGAAGGAAAACAAGCTGGTGGCCATCGACACGCAAACCGGCGACATGCGCACACTGCAACTGGCGCCGGAGCCCTATCACCTCAATACCATCACGGGTACCGGCAAGGTCTATGTCTCGAGCGCGAAGAAGCCCCTCATCTGGGTGGTGGATCAGAAGACGCTCAAGGTGACCAATACCATCAAGCTGCCCGGTGGCGAGGCTCACCAGATGGCGGTGGTGCAGTAAGCGGCCAGCGACGGGGCGCGGGCGCACGGTGGCGTGCGCCCGGCGTCTCCCCCCGCCCCGCAGAGCTGGTCCTTCGCCGGGCCGACATGTCCCGGCTTGCAGGCAGGGATGCCTTGGGTCTATAGTCAGCGCATGCTTGCTATCCTGCGCAAAGCCCGCGTCGTGCGCCTGTCCCTGCTCGCCAGCCTGCTGGCCCTGCTGGGGCTGGCACTTCAGCCCTGCTGTGAGGCACTGGAAGACATGGCGGGCACGCCGGGAGGCGAGGTGGCGCATGCCCACCACGGCGTCGGTACCACCGCGGCATCTCAGATCGGCAGCCATGGGCACGAGGGCGACCCCAGTGACGAGGGACCCTGTTGCGATGCGCTTGGTGACGCACTGGTCCTTGCCAAGTTCGTTTCCGCGACAGGTGCGGTTGATGCCGGCAAGCCTGTTCTGGTTCCCCTTTCCGCGTTCGGCCAGCCGGAGGCGTTGCCCGGAACCCATCCCCCGCGGGTCGTCGCCACCCTCTCGGCGCGATACCGATCCTCCCCACCACTCTACCTGTTCACCCAGCGGTTTCTGATTTGAGCGATACACCGGTCCCGACCGGGATCGGCCCATGGTGCTGCATGCGTGGCGGCGTCATCCTGTCGGCACGCGGTGATATTCAGAAAATCGGTATTTTTTCGGGAGAACAGGTCAATGAAAGTTCGCATTGTTTCCAGACGGTATATTTTCGCCATCGCATTGTTGTTGCCCGCCGGGGGTGTGCTGGCCGGCGGCACGGGCCACAGTCACGGTGATCCACATGGTTCCCACCGCCACAGCGAATGGATTGCGCCACCCGCCGAGTACGCGGCGCGGCGCCATAGCGGGTGGGATGATGCCGCCAGCGCAGGGCGGGGCGAGGCCATCTATCGCCAGAATTGTCTCAGCTGTCATGGCGCGGACGGCAACGGCAAGGGGCCGGCGGCGGCCGGGCTGGCGCATGCGCCGGCCGATTTGACCAACCATTTTCATACCGCCCCCGGGCAGGGCGATGCCTACCTTTTCTGGCGGGTCAGTGAAGGTGGCATGGTGGAGCCCTTCCGCGGCATGAAATCGGCCATGCCGCCGTTCAAGACCCTGTTGAGCGAACAGGAGATCTGGGACGTGCTGACCTATGTGCACCAGAAGTTCCACGGTGGTTTTCCGGACATGCATGGCCAGATGCACGGCGCGACGCCGGCGAACCCCGGGGGGAATCCACATGACGATGGCGGCCATGCCCACTGACGGGGTATGGCGGGCCTTGTCCATGAGATGTTCCCAGTGGTGCGGGCGGCCTTGATCTGTATCAAGAAAATGGCACCTGGATGAAACAGCTGGTGACCAGGCATGTCCAAGGAAGTGTGCATGGCGCACAGGGATCGGGGAGGGCAGCGGCACGGACAGGTTAGTTTGGCGCTCGGGAGGAGGATTGCCATGACGACGACTTACGATACGGGAAAGGGTGCAACGGAATTCGATACCGATGTGGCGCCGGATCCCGCACGGCGACGTTTCCTCGTCACCAGCACCAGCGTGGCGGGGGGCATCGGTATCGCCGCGGCTGCCTGGCCGTTTATCGCCAGCTGGAATCCCAGCGCGCGGGCTCGCAACCTTGGCGCGCCGGTGGAGGTGGATATCAGCAAGATCGAACCGGGCGCGCAGGTGACGGTCCAATGGCAGGGCAAACCCGTATGGGTCCTGCGGCGTACGCCCGCCATGCGTGAACACCTCGCCAGCGCGGATCTGATCGCCCAGTTACGCGATCCCGACTCCGAGGTGGCCAGTCAGCAACCGGCGTATGCACAGAACACCCTGCGCGCCATTCGGGAAGACGTGTTCGTCGTTATCGCCCTGTGTACCCACCTCGGTTGTATCCCCACGTTTCGTCCGGAGGTTGCGCCGGCGGACCTGGGACCCCACTGGCACGGGGGGTATTTCTGTCCCTGTCATGGCTCGCGTTTCGACTTTGCCGGGCGTGTATTCAAGAATGTCCCCGCGCCGACCAACCTGGTGATTCCGCCTTATCACTATGTCACCGATACGGTAGTACAGATCGGCGTCGATCCCGAGGAAGCGGCATGACGCTGGGGGAGGGGAACGTCGTTACCATCGCCGGTGCCGGTCCTGCCGGGCTGTCGGCCGCCATCACCCTGGCGCGGGCGGGGCAGCCAGTGGTGGTACACGAGGCACAGGCCGAGGTGGGACATCGCTTCGGTGCCGATTTGCAGGGGCTGGAGAACTGGACCACGGAAGAGGACGTCCTCGCCGTGATGCGCAGCGTGGGCCTGAACACGGATTTTCGCTATCTGCCGGGGATGCGTGGCGTGGCTTATGACCACTGGCGCAATGCCTGGCCCATCGAGAGCGAGCTACCGCTGTTCTACCTGGTGGAGCGGGGGCCGCGCCCGGGCTCGCTCGACAGCGCCCTGCTGGCGCAGGCCCTGGAACTGGGCGTCGAGGTGCGCTTCAACAGCCGCCTGAAGACCATCCCCAGCCCGGCCATTCGTGCCGTTGGTCCGCGCGCCGCCGATGCCATCGCCGTGGGCTATCATTTCGAGACCGACATGGACGATGGTTTCTGGGTCATCTGCGACGATGAGCTGGCGCCCAGGGGTTATGCCTATCTCCTCGTCTGGGAGGGCCAGGGCACGGTGAAGAGCTGCATGTTCACCGGCTTCAAGCAGGAAAAGCGCTACGTGGAACGCACCATCAGGGCCTTCGAGGAACTGGTGGGCCTGAAAATGCGCGATCCCCGCCCCCATGGCGGGGTGGGCAATTTTCGTATCCCTGTACAGCCTTTTCCCGATGGCCGTCCGGTGGTGGGCGAGCAGGCCGGTTTCCAGGATACCCTCTGGGGTTTCGGCATGCGCCATGCGATGATGTCGGGCGTACTGGCGGCGCGCAGCCTGCTGGAGGACGACGATTACAACGCACTGTGGCGTCGGGAATTTGGTGCGCAGATGGAGACCTCGGTGGTCAATCGCGCCCTGTTCAGTATGCTGGGCAACCGGGGATACCGCTGGTTTCTGCGCAAGGCGACCAATGTCGATGACCTGCGGGGATTTCTTCGCCGGCAATACGGCCCATCGTTACTGAGGAAGCTGCTGCTGCCCTGGGCGCGGCGTCGCTATCGCAGCGTACGCAAGGACAGGAGCTGCGACCATGTCGATTGCAGTTGCGTGTGGTGCCGCTGTGGCGGCGAACTCGCCTGAGTCATGACATCGGCAATTGCCTGGCTTGAATGTGACAACCTGAAGGGAGGAAAAATGGACATCTATATCATTGCCACGAAGGGGTGCAGCCACTGCACCAACCTGAAACGAGAACTGGCAGAGCTCGGATACGAGTGTGACATCAAGTACGCCGAGGACCATCCCGAACTGGTGGAGAAATTCCAGATCCGCCATTCGCCGAACCTGGTCGTCAACGACAAGGTGGTGTTTCGGGATCAGCCTGGCGAGAACGAGTTGAAAGCCTTTTTCGAGGCCTTATAGATCCTCCCTGAAACGGGAGTCGCGGAGTCGAACGAGAATATGAACAACAACGAGACCAGTATGAAAGATCCAGTTTGCGGTATGGATGTCACGCCGGAGAAGGCGGCGGCAAAGTCTGAATACGAGGGGCAGACGTACTATTTCTGCTCCACGCACTGCCATGACAAGTTCGTCGCCGCGCCGGGGGAGTACACCGGCGCCGCGAAGGCCACCGATCCGGTGTGCGGCATGGAGGTGGACCCGGCGAGCCCTGCGGCCACGGCCGAGCACGAGGGGCAGACGTATTACTTCTGTTCTACGCACTGCCATGACAAGTTCGTCGCCGCGCCGGGGGAGTACACCGGCGCCGCGAAGGCCACCGATCCGGTGTGCGGCATGGAAGTGGACCCGGAACATCCTGTGGCCACGGCCGAGCACGAGGGGCAGACGTATTACTTCTGCTCCACGCACTGCCATGACAAGTTTGTCGCCGATCCCCGGGCCGTACTCGAAGGCGGCAACAAGGCCGAGGCGGTGGAGGCCTCGGAATATTTCTGTCCCATGTGCCCCGAGGTGCATGCCACCGAGCCCGGCGCCTGCCCCAGTTGCGGCATGGCCCTGGAGCCGAAGATGGTGCCACTCAGCAATACGAAGACCGAGTACGTCTGCCCCATGCACCCGGAAGTGGTGCAGGACCACCCCGGTTCCTGCCCCAAGTGCGGCATGGCGCTGGAGCCGCGCACCGTGGAGCTGGAAGAGGATACCAGCGAACTGGACGACATGACGCGGCGTTTCTGGGTCAGCACGATCCTGGCCATCCCGGTATTCTTCAGTGCCATGGCCGCTGAATTCTGGCCCGAGGCCATAGCCGGGATCATCGAACCCCATATTCGCCAGTGGATCGAGCTCATCCTGGCGACGCCGGTGGTCTGGTGGGGTGGCTGGATCTTCTTCGTGCGTGGCTGGCGCTCCATCGTCACCTGGAATCTCAACATGTTTACCCTCATCGCCATCGGCGTGGGTATTGCCTGGACCTACAGCCTGGTTGCGGTATTGGCACCCGGCATATTTCCCCCCAAGGTATTCAATGAAATGGGCGTGGTCCCGGTGTACTTCGAGGCCGCCGCCGTGATCACAGCCCTGGTGCTGCTGGGGCAGGTGCTGGAGCTGCGTGCCCGCAGCCAGACCAATGCGGCCATCAAGATGCTGCTGGGCCTGGCCCCCCGAACCGCGCGCATCGTGCGTGAAGACGGCACCGAGGAGGATATCCCGCTCGAGCAGGTCAAGGTGGGCGACATCCTGCGCGTGCGCCCGGGCGAGAAGATCCCGGTGGACGGCACGGTGCAGGACGGGGAGAGCAATGTGGATGAGTCCATGGTCACCGGCGAGCCGATTCCAGTGGAAAAGGCCGCGGGTGATCGGCTCATCGGCGCCACGGTCAACGGGACCGGTAGCCTGTTGATGCGTGCCGAGCGCGTGGGTGCCGATACCCTGCTTTCTCAGATCGTGCAAATGGTGGCCGAGGCACAGCGTTCGCGCGCCCCCATCCAGAAGCTGGTGGACGTGGTTTCCAGCTATTTTGTGCCGGCGGTGGTCATCATTGCCATCATTACTTTCTTCGTGTGGTGGAAGTGGGGGCCCGAACCGGCTCTGGCCTATGCCGTCATCAATGCCGTCGCTGTGCTGATCATCGCCTGTCCCTGTGCCCTGGGTCTGGCCACACCCATGTCCATCATGGTAGGCACGGGTCGCGGCGCCATGATGGGTGTGCTAATCAAGAATGCCGAAGCCCTGGAAGTGATGCGCAAGGTGGATACGCTGGTGGTGGACAAAACCGGCACCCTGACGGAAGGCAAGCCCAGGCTGGTTTCCGTGGTTGCCGTCGATGGCTTCGAGGAGCATGAAATCCTCAGACTCGGCGCCAGCCTGGAGCGTGCATCGGAACACCCGCTGGCGGAGGCCATCGTGCGTGGCGCCGAGGAACGGGACATCGAGCTTTCGGCCACCGATGATTTCCAGTCGGTCACCGGAAAGGGTGTGACCGGCAAGGTCGATGGACACGAAATTGCCCTGGGCAACATCCGGCTCCTGGAAAGCCTTGACATCGAGCCCGGCGAACTGCCACAGCTTGCCGAGACGGGGCGCGCCGAAGGCCAGACGGTGATGCTGGTCGCCATCGACGGCAAGGCTGCCGGCCTCATCGGGGTGGCCGATCCCATCAAGGAATCGACGCCGGAGGCCATCGCCGATCTGCACAAGGAAGGGATCAGCGTCGTGATGCTCACCGGCGACAGTCGCACCACGGCGGAGGCCGTGGCGCGCAAGCTGTGGATCGACCAGGTGGAGGCGGAAGTCCTGCCCGACCAGAAGGCCGAGATCGTCAAGAAACTTCAGGCGAGGGGCTGCATCGTCGCTATGGCCGGTGACGGTATCAACGATGCGCCGGCACTGGCACAGGCCCATGTGGGCATTGCCATGGGCACAGGCACGGATGTCGCCATGGAGAGTGCGGGGATCACCCTGGTAAAAGGCGACCTGCGTGGTATCGTGCGTGCCCGGCGCCTCAGTCGCGCTACAATGCGCAACATCCGCCAGAATCTGTTTTTCGCCTTTGTCTATAACTCGGCGGGTGTGCCGGTGGCTGCCGGTGTCCTGTACCCGTTCTTTGGAATATTGCTGTCCCCGATCATCGCCGCCGCAGCCATGAGTTTCAGTTCGGTGTCGGTCATAAGCAATGCGCTACGACTGCGCAAGGTGAAACTCTAGAAACCCCAGGCATAGCGAGGTGTCATCATGAAGTTCAGGAAAGTAACCGCCATCTTCCCGGAGCTGGACCTGAAAAAGGTCGAGGAAGCACTTATCGATATCGGCGTGCCGGGAATGACCGTGACCCGGGCGCATGGCTTTGGCGAATATCGGAATTTCTTTGCCGAGGATTGCATGAGCGACTGCGTGCGGGTGGAAATCTTCACCGAGGCTGAAAAGGCACCGGAGATCGCCGACACCATCGCGCGAACGGTGCACGAGGGCATGACCAGCGATGGCATGATTGCCATTCTGCCGGTGGAAGAGTTCATGCATATTCGCCAGTACGGCCAGTAATTCCCGGGCAGTTCCCCCGCGGCCCGGGGCTGGATGCGGAGGTAATGATGGCTGCAGACGCAACAGGTCCGGATGATGCCTTCGTGGTGCGCAGAAAGGTCCGCCTGCGGGACCTGTCCAGCCGCGAACACGTCGAAGCGGTCAAGCGTGCTCTGCGTGCGCTGGAAGGCATGCGGGAGGTGCGGGTCGACTCGGGCCGTCAGTGCGCGCTCGTTTGCTATGACGCTTCCCGCCTGAGTTTCGGGCAGATCGAGCAGGCTCTGGTGGAGTCAGGCTGTCCACCCGCGCCAGGATTCCGGGCGCGTCTCAGGGCCGCCCTCTACCGCTACATGGACGAGAATGCCCATGAGAACGCGGGGCGCAGGCCAGCACCCTGTTGCAGTAATCCCGGCGAGATATACGCGCGCAAGCACAGGTGACCCGGCACGTACCGTCACGGGTCGTGGCATGGGCGAGACATCAGGAGGGAGTGAAATGATGAACGGTAGCGGCATGTTCTTTGGTGGTGGATTCATGTGGCTGATCTGGATCCTCGTCATCGCCGGCATCGTGCTGGCCGTTGTATTCCTGGTACGAGGAGGAGAAGGGGCATCCGGATCGAGCGAATCTGCGCTGGATATACTCAAGAAGCGCTATGCGCGCGGTGAAATCGACGAACAGGAATACGAACGGCGACGCAGGGAACTGGAAGACTGAGGGAATACCGGGTGGCTGTGGCGGCTGAACTCAGGCTGCGGTGGCCGAACGCTGTTTCCGGCAGGACGGGGAGAGGGCACGTGGATCCTGAATATGCATACGGCATGTGGGTAGTGGCCGGGTTTAATCTTGGCCTGTTCCTGTTCTTTACCCTGAGTTTTCTCAAGCCGCAGGGACGGGCGGAGTGGCGCAACATGAGCGTCGTCATCGCCTTCCTGGTCGCCCTGTTCAGCGAGATGTACGGTTTTCCGCTTACCATCTACCTGCTCACCGGCTGGTTGGGGGAGGCCTATCCGGTCCTGCAACCTTTTTCGCACAAGTATGGGCATCTCTGGGTGGTGGTCTTCGGCGGCTCGACGCTTGCCTGGGCCCTGGTCATGGCGCTCAGCCTGGCGCTGCTACTGATCGGTTATACGCTGCTGGCGCGGGGCTGGCGCCAGATCCACGGTGCCCGTGGGAGACTGGTCACCGACGGGATCTATGCCTTCGCGCGCCACCCCCAATACACGGGATTGTTCCTGATGATCGCCGCATTTCTCATTCAGTGGCCAACCCTGCTGACAGTACTCATGGCGCCGATACTGGTGTTTGCATATATTCGCCTGGCGCGCCGGGAAGAACGGCGGGCGTACGAGGAATTTGGCAACGCCTACGCCGACTATGCGCGCCGTACGCCAATGTTCTTCCCGCCCCTGCGGTGTTGGAAGGCATTTCTGTCCACGAAGGGAAATACGGCTCCAACATGACTTTTTCATCACCATGATGGAAAAGGAGGTGCGACATGAATACACGACTCTCGCTTCGCGGCGTGGGGCATGCCACCAGCCTGCTCCTGGTGATCACTTTCCTGTTGTGTGTCGGCTTCGATTTTCTGTTTCCGGACATGGCCATGTACCCGAGCTGGCAGCGCCTGCTGCCGGGGTTTGAATGGATAAGCTGGCAGAGCGTCGTGCTGGGCGTGGCAGAGACCTATGTCTATGGCTGGTTCTTCGCCCTGATCTGGACGCCGCTGTATAACCTGTTTTCAGAGTCCGGCACCCCTTCGGAGGGTTAGTTGGAAATTTCCCATTACACAGGGAGCCAAAATTGAAAAAGAGAATCACCATCGTCGGCAACGGCTTCGCTTCGCTGTTTCTGATCCAGTACCTCCTGCCCTTGCCGGTTTGGCCATATCCACTGGGTATGGTGCGGCGGCTGTGGTCAAAGTATGACATCACCCTGATCGGTAACGGTGAATTCGTCTATTTTCCCGCCATTCCGGAGTTCATTGTCGGCAAGAAGAACCGTGCCGGGGTGTGCGTGGACATCCGGCCATACCTGCGTCGGCGCAATATCCGCTTCATCGATGATTTTGTTGTCGATATTCAGGACGGCGGTCGCCGGGTGGTGACCCGTAATGGCAGCTACGAGAACGATGCCCTGTTTCTTGGCATCGGTCCGGACTTCCTCAAGGACGATATCCCGGGAACGCGCGACCATACCCACTCCCCTTGCTACGGACCCGAGGATATGGAGGTCTTCGTGAGCAAGCTCAATGCCATGGAAGGTGGTGTGATCTATCTGGGTTTCAAGATCAACCGCGCGGATGGTTTCGTCGCCGGGCGGGCGGGGCAGATGTACGAGTGTGCCTGCCTGCTGGACTACGCGCTCAAGGAAAGGGGGGTGCGGGACAGGTTCGAGATCCATTTCTTCTCGCCCAATATCGAGCCGGGCGAAACGGGTGCCATTACGGATCGGCTGAGTGAGCGAAATATCATTCTC
Source organism: Chromatiales bacterium (assembly GCA_027005735.1). Classification (GTDB taxonomy): domain Bacteria; phylum Pseudomonadota; class Gammaproteobacteria; order CAMYNG01; family CAMYNG01; genus HyVt-448. Next base: position 24,795 of record JALTLF010000157.1, read on the forward strand.
GACTATGGTTACGAGCCGGCCGAGTTCGTCGAGGGGGGCATGAAAGACGCGGATGGAAGCTTTCGCAAGGCGGACCTGGTGCTCTATTCACCGGGTATCACGGGCTCCGAGCTGGTAAGAAATTCCTGCTTGCCGGCGAGCAAGGGTGGCCAGATCGCTACCGATCGTTTCGGGCAGGTTGAGGGGCTGGAGCGGGTTTTTGCCGCGGGTGATTGTGCGGCCCACGAGAACCCCCCTCCCTGGGTGCCACACCAGGCACACATGGCACAACTGCGCGCTCAGGCGGCGGCGAAGAACATGCGTGCGGTACTGGCCGGCAGATCTCCACGCGCCACCTATCGCTACGAACTTTCCTGCATTCTTAACATGGAAAATGACGCCATGTGGATGCACATGGCGAGTGATGACAGGCCCCCGTTCTGGAACCTGTTTCCCCGGCGCTCGAAGAAGCTGATCACCCTGAAAAACAGTTTCGAGCGCCTGTACCTGTTCTACCTGCGCTACCTGTAGCGATAATCGGCCGAGGAGGAAGCCAGAAATATGCTGACCCGCACATACCACGCTTCACATCGCAGTGTTCGCCTGCGCCACGTGGCCGTACTGGCCGTGCTTGCCCTGCTGATACTCCATGCGTCACCGGCACGGGCCCTGGCGGTGCCACCCAGCGTATCGGCGCAATGGCTGAAGGAGAACCTGGGCAAGCCAGGCCTGGCGATCATCGAGGTCTCCAGTGAGGAAGAACATCTGTTCAATGGTCATATTCCGGGAAGTGTCGCCACGGACAAGAGCGCCTGGCGCTATGCGGCCGACGACGGCACGCTGGTGCGTTATGCGCCCGAAATCCTCGCCGAGAAACTGCGGCGCATGGGGATCAACGATGGCGACGGTGTGGTGATCTATTACAAGGGCAACAATACCGACGAGATCCTCGGTGCCTTCTACCTATACTGGCTGTTTCATCTCCTCGGGCATCCCAATGTCGGCATGCTCGATCAGGGCTGGCATGGCTGGTTGAACGCCGGCGGTCCCGTTGCCAAAGAGGCCCGGGAAATCAAACCCGGCAACTTCGTTGCACGCCCCCTGCTGGCGCTGGAGATCGGCACCGATGAACTCAACCGTATTCGCGAGAACTACCTGCTGGTAGATGGCCGTCCAGCGAGCCATTTCGCCGGTCGCACGCGCTTTCCGGCCAATCCGCGCTACGGCCGTATCCCGGGCAGCGTCAACCAGCCATGGCAGGACTACATGCGTCGCGGCAAGGATGGCCACTGGTATGCGGAAGCCCCCGAGGTGCCTCCCTTGCTGGCGACGCTGGGTGTGGATCGCGACACGCCCATCCTGCTGACCTGCCTTGGTGGGACCGGTGCGGCCTTCAACTACGCCATGTTCTACGCCGCCGGCTATCACAACCTCAGGTTGCACGATGCCGGCCTGCGACGCTGGAATGTGCGGCGCCTGCCGCTGGAAAAGACCAATGTGCACAAGCACGAGCCGGAGGAATGAGGGAAATACCAGTTCGCAAGTAAGAAACCTGGCCGCACTGGCCCCAGAATGGGGCTTGCCCGGCCTGTAATCATAATAAGAGGTAGAGGAAAATGGAAAGCGCACCCATATGGTATGTCATCCTGTCGGGTTTCGGCCTGGCAGTCATTCTGGGCATCATCGTCCACAAGTCCAATTTCTGCACCATGGGTGCCATTTCAGACTGGGTCAATATGGGCGACAAGGGGCGCATGTACGCATGGTTGCTGGCCATCGCCATCGCCATGGGGGGCGTGTTGTTGCTCGAGAGCCTGGGTGTGATCTCCCTTGGCATGACCATGCCGCCTTACCGTACGCCAAACTTTGCGTGGATACGCTACCTGCTCGGTGGCCTGATCTTCGGTGTCGGCATGACACTGGCTGGCGGCTGTGTCAACAAGACCCTGATCCGCATCGGTGGCGGCAACATGAAGTCACTGTTCGTGGTCTTCATCGGCGGTATCATGGCCTTTCTGATGACCAAGACCGACTTCTATCACTACGGTTTCCACATCTGGATGGATCCCCTGACCATCAACCTCAGGGACTTCAACATGGCGAACCAGCAAATCACCACCCTCATCGGTACGCTGTTCGGTGTGGCCGACAGCACCTGGTTCTATCCCTTGTCCGCGGGCCTCATCGTTGCCGCCCTGCTGTTCTTTATCTTCCGCTCGCGTGATTTTCGCAGCCGCTTCGACAACCTCCTTGGCGGTGTGAGCGTGGGCCTGATCGTCGTAGCCGGGTGGTACGTGACCGCCGGACCTCTCGGGCAGGCGGCCGTCGAGGCGGCCAGTTTCATGGATGCACCGCCACCAGGCGTGGGGGCCATGTCGTTTACCTTCGTCAATCCGATGGGGGAGACGCTCTATTATCTGGTCAACCCGCTGAAATTTTCGCTGATCACCTTTGGCGTCGCCATCCTCGTCGGGGTCATTGTTGGCTCTTTTCTGTATGCCCTGTTCACCGGCAACCTCCGACTCGAATGGTTCCGCTCGTGGCGGGACTTCTTCCGATACGCAACGGGCGGTTTTCTCATGGGCGTCGGCGGTGTGCTGGCCATGGGCTGTACCTTCGGGCAGGGGATCACCGGATTCTCCACGCTGGCGCTGGGCTCCGTCATCGCGTTTGCCTCATTCATCCTGGGTAGCGCGATTACCATGAAAGTGGAGTACTATCGCATTGCCTACGAGGACGCCTCGCTGGGCGCGGTGCTCAGGGCGGCGCTGGCCGATCTTCGGCTGTTTCCGCGCATTCCGGGGACGCTGAAACCAATGGACTGAACAACATGACATGAATACACGGCGCATATCCTCGACGCATCTCCACGCCAGGCCCCTGGTGGCGATGACCTGGCTGTTGCTGCTGGGCCTGGTTGCGATCCCCGGCGCAGCGGCAGAAGCGCCTGCTGCCCCGGAGGACCATGGTTTCGGCACCGATCCCTCGTTTACCTTCCTGCCGCCAACGGCCGTCGATACCAACGCCATTCCCAACATGGTGTTGCGTGCCGGGGATCCCGTGGATGCGCCCCTGCCGGTATTCAGGATAGCGCCGGATACCTGGATGTTTTTTGGCAATATCGCCGAGATCGATCAATACAACCGTGGCTGGAATGGTAACGCGGGTTTCGTGGTCACGCCTGACGGCGTGGTCGTCATCGATGCCCTGGGTACGCCCAAACTGGGTCAACGCATGATCGCCACCATTCGCTCGGTGACCGACAAACCCATACGCTACCTCATTATCACCCACAACCATCCGGATCACTCCTATGGCGCCATCGCCTTCCGGCGTCTCGGCGGCGTCAGGATCATCGCCCATGCCGGCACGCTGGACTATCTGCGCTCGGATAAGATCGAGACCTCGGTGGCTTACCGACGCAGTTTCATACCCGAGGACATGGTCGGCTTCGAAGGGGTCGAGCCCGATGTCCTCGTCGCCGGGGAGCGATTCTCGGTCTACCGGTTCAGCCTGGGTGGCAGGAAGTTTGAAGTGTATAACGTGGGTAAACACCATTCTTTTGGCGACCTGGTGGTCTATCAGGTCGATCAAGGCGTGGTGTGGATCTCGGACCTTGCCTTCAACCAACGCACCACTTTCATGGGTGACGGAAATTCGCGCCAGGCCATCGAAGCGCAGGACTGGTTGTTGAACAAATTCTCTAATGCGCGCCTGATGGTGCCGGGACATGGCAGTGCGCAGACGCCGCCGTTCCCCATGGTCACCCGTACGCAGTCTTATATTAAACGGTTGCGCGAGGTAATGCGTCGGGCCATCGCCGAGGACGTGGACCTCATGAGCGCGGTGGAACAGGCGGATTTCCCTGACTGGCGAGATACGCGCCTCTATGAACTCAATCAACGCGCCAATGCCAGCTTTGTCTATCGTGAACTGGAACTGGAGGAGTTCTGAGGTGATCGGTTTTACAGATGTCGAACCGAGAATAGCGTAGCAATGCGATCGGAAAGAGACCGGCCACGCGTCCGGCTGGGCATAGTCCTCAGTTCCGGCGGCGTACGCGGGGTGTATGCGCATACCGGATTTTTGCTTGCGCTCCGTGAGATGGGCGTGGAGGTCGATGCCGTGGCGGGATGCAGCGCCGGGGCCGTGGTTGGAGGCGTGTTTGCCAGTGGTACCGACTTACAGAAGTGGGCGGATACCCTTGCGACGGTGCAGCCCAGGCAGTTCTGGCAGCCCCGTTGGCTACATTTCCTGTGGTCCATGTTGTTTCGCCAGGGGCGGGCCTGTACCGGCATCGCCTCCACGGAACCGGCAAGGAACTTCTGCCGGGAAAACCTTTCCGTCAGGCGCTTCGAGGACTGCCAGCGCCCGTTTCATGCGCTCGCCATCAATATCGCCACGGGCAGGAAGAAGGTGTTCAGTTCCGGGGACCTCGCCACCTCTATGGTGGCCAGTGGCGCAATCCCGCTCCTCTATCAACCTGTTGAGATCGATGGTGAACTCTACTGTGACGGGGCGCTGATCGATCTGGCACCCACTGATGCCATCTGTTGCCAGCATGAGCTCGATGTGCTCATCGTCCATCATGTGGCGCAGCGGGCGGGGGGTACCGCCAGCCTGAAGCAGGCCATTCAGGGACGTTGGGCCATGATCGAGATCCTCAACCGCCTGCTCTATCAGCAACGTCCGTGGTACCTGTCTGATGATCTGCTTGCTTTCCGTCGTTGTCCCTGCGGATGCGGCGCCATCGTGGTGGTGGTGGAGCCGGATCTGCCGGAGTTGAGCTGGCCCCTGACACACCGGGGCCCCGAGGTCATGGCAGCGGCCCGCCTGCAGGCAAGGCGGGCACTGGAGCCGCATCTCGAGGCCCTGTGTCATGATCCCCGGCGACTCGACGACAAGGTAGAAGAAAGCAGTGTGGGAGTGGGTAGTAAGCCATGAATGCGAGACATGGGGAGAAGAGGATGACGGTACGTGATCCGGTCTGCGAGATGGAAATCGAGCCGCGCCGTGCGGCTGCCATGATGACCCACGAGGGACGGGCCTGGTATTTCTGTTCTGAACGATGTCGGGACAAGTTTTCTGCCAATCCCGGTATCTTCATCAACAAGGCGCCCGCCATGCGTCTCACTGTGGGCGTCATGGGCTCGGCCGACAACCGGCAACCGGAAGAGTACCGCAGGCTTGCGCGTGCACTGGGGCAGACCATCGCCGAGAAGGGCATGATCCTTATCACCGGCGCCTGTCCGGGGCTGCCCTATGAATGCGCCGTGGGCGCGCACGGCCAGGGCGGGATGTCGGTGGGAATATCTCCGGCCCTCAGCCTCGACGAACACGTGCACAAGTATCTTTCGCCATCGGATGCCTTCGATGTTCTTATCTATACTGGGAGTGGACTCATGGGGCGCGAAGTGACCAACATTCGTTCCAGTGACATCGTCGTCATCGTCGGTGGGCGTTCCGGAACACTCGGTGAGTTTGCCATTGCCTATGACGAGGGAAAACTCATCGGGGTGCTGGAGGGCACCGGTGGCATTACGGCACAGATCCCGGGTCTCGAGGCCTCGTTCGACAAGGATACCGGTGCCACCGTGCTCTATGATGGTGATCCACGTCGGCTTGTCCATCGCCTCATGGAACATTATGAGAAGAAACAGTATCGGCGTCCCTCCTGTTTCTGCGACGAGACGATGTCTGCCGGTGGTTGAGGCAGGATATCCGGTGGGGGTTACGCAAAGAGACGACGACACATGTTCTGGCTGGCCTGGAAACAACTGAAACTGGATCGTATTCGCACTGCCATGACGGCGTTCGCCGTCGCTGCGGTGATCGCGGTTATCCTCGTGCTGGACGGTTTCGAGCAGGGGCAGTACCGGCAACTGGAGCGAGTGATCCAGAATCGTCAGGCCGATCTCATTGTCACTCAGGCAGGGGTTCAGGATTTCGTTGCCGCGCGCTCCTCGCTGCCCCAGCTGACGCGCGAGGCCGTGGAATCCGTCGCCGGCGTGGTCAATGCCCACCCCATGACGGCATTGCCGGTGATCTACAAGAAGAATGGCAAACTCACCCCGGTTTATGTGCTGGTGTACGATACCCTCGGCGGCCCGGCATCGCTGCTCGATGGTCCCGGCATCCGGCAGGGCCGCGATATCGTCATCGACCAGACGCTGGCGCTCAAGTATGAGCTCAATATGGGCGATGAGTTTGAGGTTTCAGACTTCAGTTTTCGCGTCGCTGGTATCACCGACGAGGCGGCCTTTTTCATGCCCTTTGCCTTCATCAGCTATGACGGCATGATCGACCTGTTCCTGGAATCCGAGATCGCCCCGGATCTGAGTACCTTTCCGCTGTTGAGCTTTCTTCTCGTTGAACTGTCACCGCAGGCAGATCGCATGACCGTGCGGCAACACATCGAGCAACGCGTGCCGGAAGTGGATGTCTTTACGCCTGCTGAACTGGCCGCCCACGATGTCGATATGGCACGGACTTTCTATCGACCCATCATGGGGCTGTTGTCGAGCGTGGCCTGGGTGATTGGCCTGCTGGTCGTTGGCCTGATTCTCTACGCCGATGTGCGTGCCCGCTTGCGCAGCTTTGCCGTCATGAAGGCGCTGGGTTTCGAACACCGCCACCTGGTAACGGTCGTAGTGGCACAATCGTTGCTGCTGATGTTGCTCGCCCTGCCGTTGGGGGCCTTGCTGGCCTGGTTGCTGAAAGATCAGGTCGAGAACGTGGCGCCGGTTTACCTGATCAGTATCTACGAGCCACTGGTCGTTACGCGTACCCTTGTGGCCAGTCTCGTACTGGCGGTTGTCGGCGCCCTTGTCCCACTGCGCTCGGTTCGGCGTACCGATCCCATGATTGCCTTCCAGGGGGCCTGAGGATGTTTCTGTGGGCATGGAAATCCCTCTTCAGTCAGCGTAGCACGTTGCTCGGCAGCAGCCTGGGTATTGCCGGCGCTTTTATCCTGGTGCTGTTCTTCGATGCCGTGTTTCGCGGTGAGTCCGAACAGATCGTTGCCTATCCCGAACACATGAACCCCGACGTCTGGGTGATGCAGGCGGGGGTTGGCAACATGCATATGGCCAGTTCCTATATCTGGGACTGGAAGATGGATGTCATCGCGGCAATGCCGGAGGTGGAGCGGGTCACCCCTATCCTCTACTTTGCCAATATCGTAGAGGCCAGGGGCAGCAAGTTGTTTGCCTTCGTTGTCGGTTTGCCGTCGGGTGAGCATCGAGCTGGTCCCTGGGAGATGAGTGCCGGGCGACGTATCACCGGCAAGGGTGAGGCAGTGATCCCCGCTGTGCTGTCCCGCATCACCGGTATCGGTATTGGCGACACCATGCGTATCACCGATCACGACTTCCGCGTGGTGGGGCTCTCCCGTGGTACCTATTCCTCGGCCAATCCCGTGATCTTCGTAACCCTCGATGATCTGGCGGACATACTCTCCGCCGAGGGTACCTACAGTTATTTGCTGGTCGATGCGAAAGAGGGCGTCAGCCCAAAGCAGCTGGCGGAAGGGATACGTCGCACGGTTGAGAAGGTCAACGTGTTGACCACCGAGGAACTGGTGGCCAATGACTTCGGCCTTGCCATGCAGATGGGTGTCGAAATCATTTTTATGATGACCATGATCTGCTCGGCACTGGCGGCGCTGATCGTTGGTTTTAGCGCCTACTCACTGGTGGCGCGCAAGCAGCGAGAACTGGCCATCGTCAAGGCGCTGGGAGGCAGGCGTGGGGCACTCGTTGGCAGCGTGGTATTGCAGGCCGTGATCGTCGCTCTGCTGGGCTATCTGCTCGCGGTGGTCTTCGCCCTGCTGGTCATACCCCAGGTACCCCTGCTGGTACCACAATTGTCGCTGGTGGTATCGATTGGGGACATTCTGCAGATGGGGGTGGTGGCGCTGCTGGTGGCCGTCATCGGCGCCGTGATCCCTGCGTCCCTGGTGCTGCGGCTTGACCCGGCGCTCGCCTACCAGGTATGAGGAACATGCCATGAACGAACCGGTGCTGCGCGCCAGCCACCTCACACGCATCTACGGCAGCGGCCGCACCGCGGTACGCGCTGTAGATGATGTCTCGCTTACCATTCCGCCGGGCGAACTGGTGATTGTCATGGGGCCGTCAGGATCGGGCAAGACCACGCTGTTGTCCATGCTCGGTGGCCTGTTGCGTCCCACCTCGGGCGAGGTCGTCATCAACGGTACGGTGATCACCGAACTCGACGAAGACCGCCTGCCGGTGGTGCGCGCGCTGGAGATCGGGTTCATCTTCCAGGCCTTCAACCTGCTCGATGCCCTGACGGTGGAGGAAAACATCCTCTTTCCCGCCCGCCTGCGGGAGGGCGGGGTGGCGGCGGCGCGCCCGCGAGCAAAGGAACTCATGTCACGCCTGGGGCTCGCGCATCGCCGCTGTGCCCTGCCGCGTACCCTCTCCGGCGGGGAGAAGCAGCGTGTGGCCATCGCCCGGGCGCTCATCAACGAGCCGAAGCTGATCCTCGCCGATGAGCCCACCGGGAACCTGGATTCGCGCACCGGTCAGGAAGTGCTCATGATCCTGCACGACATCGCTCGCGACGAGGGGCGTGCAGTGGTGCTGGTGACCCATGATCCTCGCGTGGAGGACATGGCCGACCGGATCCTGTGGCTGGAAGACGGTCACCTGCGCGACCGGAACGAGGTACACCACTGGGCGCGCGATCCGGTATGCGGCATGAAGGTGGATGAATGGACCGCGACGCTGATCAGTGAGCATGAGGGACAGCGTTATTTCTTCTGTTCCCCCCGCTGCAAGGCGCGCTTCGACGCCGCCCCCGGGGAGTGGACAGGGGGCTGAGTCCAACGTGACCTCTCGGGCCGGCCAAAGACCGTACCTAAGTACGGTCTTATGGGGAAAAAATATTCAAAATCTGACCTGTCAGGCCTTGACCTGGAGTCAACTCCAGCATTTAGACTTCTTCCCACTGAAAAATCTGGTGAACCGGCGCTGACGGCCCGCGGAACCTGGACCCAACTCCAGGTTGTCACAGGAGACAGGCGCCACAATTGGAGAAGGTGACAATCCGTGAAAAGAATCGTAATCAGTATGCTGGCCAGCCTGCTACTGGTGGAAGTGGCGGCCGCCCACGACCCGGTATTCGGCCTTGGCCCTCATACCCTGTTCAAGGGGGGCTACGAGATTTCCCCGCAACTGCATTCCGCCAAACGGGGAAATGTCGTGCAGAATGAACTGGGCCTCGAACTGGTCTACGGCCTGACGGGTAACTGGTCCGCTGGCGCCGAGATCCCGCTGTCCCTGGTCGCCGAGGGCGGCGCGGCCACGGGTGGCCTCGGCGACATCAGCGTCTTCACCAAGTGGCGTTTCTGGCGCAACGACATGCCCGGCGCACAGGAGAGCGCGGCATTGTTGTTCAAGCTCATCGGCGACACCGGCGACGACAGCCGCAGCCCGGCGCTCGGCACCGGTACCACCGACGGCATTGTCGGCCTGGCCTGGGGCTATGAGTCCCGTCGCTGGTACCGCTGGGTCAGCCTGCGCTACCGCCAGAACGGCACCGATGCCAATGGTCTGCAGCGGGGCGACATGATGCGCCTCGACCTGGTGGGTGGCATACGCCTCAAGCAGACCGGTTACCTGGAACCGGACATGGTCTGGCTGCTGGAGCTCAATGGTGAGTACGGCAGGCGGGCGCGACTCAATGGCGTGGAAGTGGCCAACAGCGGGGGAACCCAGTGGTTCGTCTCTCCGGGGATCTTCTGGACCTACCGCAACTTTGCCATCAAGGCGGGCGTGCAGTTCCCGATCTACGACGATCTCAATGGCAACCAGCAGGCCAGTGACTATCGCGCGCTGATGGTGTTCGAATGGCACAATTAGTGTTATGCGAAAGGCGCATGCTACTGACCGTACGTTGTTGACTAATACTCATCGAGATAGGAGTAATACAAAATGAAAAAGTATCTCTTGACCCTGTTTTTGATCCTGGCCCTGACGCCCGCGGCCTGGGCGGCGGGCGCCCAGTATGTCATGCGTGTCGATGGTCTGGCCTGTCCGTACTGCGCCTATGGCGTGGAGAAGAAGTTCAAGGCCATCGACGGTGTGAAAAAGATCGACGTGAATCTGGATAAGGGTATCGTCACCGTCGATGTGGCAGACGGCGTGGAATTTACCGACGAGCAGATGAAAAAGCTCTTCGAGGATTCCGGTTTCACCTTTCGTAGCATGACGCGCAAGGATCTTGAGTGAGACTCCAGGTGAAATTGCGCCTGGTCCTGTTGCCCGCCGCCGTGCTGTGGATATCCAGTGCGGCGGCGCAGGGCCGGGTCTATGAAATCTACACCAATGAACTGACCTGTGACTACTGCGCCTGGGACCTGGAACAGGCGTTTCGCAGGATCCCCGGGGTGGCGGACTTCGAGGTGGATATCGATGGCATCTTCTTCGTGCATGCCGATGAGACACTGGTGCTGGATGAGGCAAGGGTTCGCAAGATGTTGATTGACCATGGCTTCGACTATCGGGGCATGAAGGAGAGCAAGAGTGAGTAAGAATCCCGTGGCCGGTGAACGCAATATCACCCTCATTACCCTGTTTACTTCCACCGGCACCCTGGTGTGCTGTGCCCTGCCCATCATTTTCGTGACTCTGGGGCTGGGCTCGGTGGTGGTCTCCATGACCAGTACCTTCCCGTTTCTCATCACACTGGCCAAGCACAAGGTGTGGGTGTTTGCCGCCTCGGCGCTGATGCTCGCTATCTCCGGCTGGCTCATGTACCGCCCGGGCCGTCACTGCCCCAATGACCCGGCACTGGCGCGCAAGTGCGCCACCGTGCAGAAATGGAACCAGCGCATCTACTGGAGTTCAGTAGTCATCTGGTGCGTCGGCTTCTTCGCCGCCTTCCTGGCCCTGCCGTTACGCAAGTTTCTGGAGGGTTAAGACCCATGGCCATCCTCGTCGAAGTGTTTTCATCGCCGGGTTGCAGTAAATGCGGTCAGGCAAAGAAGACGCTGAAGAACATCGTCGACGAGTTTGGCGACGCTGCCATCCAGTGGCGTGAGGTGAATATCCTCGAGGAGCTGGATTATGCCGTTGGTCTCGGTGTGCTGAGCACGCCGGCCATCGCCATCAATGGCGAACTGGAATACACGGGCCTGCCGTCCGCCGGAAAGCTGCGTGAGCGCCTGCAGAAACTGCTGGATGAAGAGGCATGATCACCGTCCTCCTTGTCACCGCATTGGTGCTGGGGTTACTGGCCTTTTTCGAGCCCTGCGCCATCGCCACCCATACCCTGTTCACCGTGCGCGCCCACCAGGCCCCGGCGAGGACCTGTTGTTCGCAACTTTTCGTGGTGTGGCTGGCGCGCGGTTTGTTGACTTCAGGCCTGTTGTGGCTGGCCGTTGTCCTGACATCATCTCCCGCATGGGGCGCCTGGCTGCCCAGCATCCTGCTGTCGGTCATGGCGGTCCTGTATCTCGTTTCGCGCTATGTCTATATCCCCATTCCGCATCTTGATTTCAGCGCCTTGCTGCCGTTTCGCCGGCGCCTGCCGGATGCCGTACGACTGGGTCTGACGCTGCCGGCCTGCAGCCTGCCGCTGTTCCTGGTGATCCTCGGGGTGAGCATTTCCCTCGACAGCCCCGGCTGGGCCTTGCTTGCGGGCCTGTTGTTCTCCACTGGCTTCAGCCTGCCCATGATTGTAGCCGCGCGAAAGGGTATTCACGAAGCGGGCCAGGCCTTTCTGCAACGGGCGGCCAGAGGCAGCCCGTGGTTTACCGCGGTACTGTTGCTCGCCGCGGCGCTGGTGCTGATCCTGCCACAGGTGGATCTCTCGGTGCCGGCCCTGCGCGCCGCCCTCGCTGAGGCGGGCTGGGCGGCCCTGGGTCTGAGTTTCCTCGCTGGCTTCGTCTTCAGTTTCAATCCCGTGTCCTTTGCCTCCATCCCGGTGATGCTGGCCTACGTCACGCGCGCCTTCGATGATCGCGAGCAGGAAGAACGCAGCGCCCTGCTAATGGGCAGTGCCTTCGTGCTGGGCATGGTGGTCACCCACGTGGTGCTGGGTGTGGCCGCGGCCCTGGGCGGCGAGTGGGTGCAGTCGGTGATGGGGCGCGAGTGGGGCCTGTTCCTCGGCCCCCTGCTGATCCTGCTTGGCCTTGTCTGGCCGGGCTGGTTGCCCATCCGCCTGCCCTGGTTCGGCGTCAGAGGGCGACGGGTGACGGGGATCGGGGGCGCCTTCCTGCTGGGTATTCCGTTCTCGGTGGCGGTATGTCCCTTCTGTACGCCGGCCCTGCTGGTGGCGCTCACCACCAGCGCCGCGGTGGGCTCGGTGCTGTTCGGCTTCGGCCTGCTACTGGCCTTTGCCCTCGGCCGCAGTGTTCCCATCATCCTCGGCGCCTGGAGCATGGGCTGGCTGGAATCCCTGCGTGGGCTGTCGCGCTACCAGCGCAGTTTCGAAATCATTGCCGGTGTGGTACTGATCCTGACTGGACTATACTTGCTCAACGAGTACTTTTTCTTTATTGAGTACTGAGATGGCGAGTTACAAAATCAGCGAAGTCACCGCGCGCACCGGTCTGTCGGCCGACACCCTGCGCTACTATGAGAAGATCGGCCTGTTGCCAGACGTGGCGCGCACGCCTGCGGGGGTGCGGCGCTACGACGACAAGGACCTCTCGCGTCTGGCGTTCATCAAGCGCGCCCAGCGCATGAGTTTTTCCCTGCAGGAGATAAAAGACCTGCTCAGCATGCGCGAAGGACCCCAACAGGCGCGTGACGAAGTTCGTCAACTGACGGCGGAGAAGCTCGCCCAGATCGAGGAAAACCTGCAGGAGCTGGGCACCCTGCGGGACGAACTGACGCTGCTGCTCAACCTGTGCCGTGGCGCCGAGGACGGTTGCCCCATCATCGAGGATCTGGAGGGGCAGGCGGCGGGAACCGGGGACTGAGGACCCCCGGCCGGTTGCCGGGATTCAGTCTTCCCGTCCCGCAGCCTCCGGCGTATCCTCGGCGCGCTTGTCGCCGGTGACCATGGCGCGGATGAGATTTTCGCGATGCAACCAGCTTTCCAGCAGGACACCGGCGATGTGCAGCAGGACCAGCAGGAGGGTGAAGTTGGCCAGCACCTCGTGGATCTCTTCGAAAACATCCTCCCAGCGGGGATCCCAACTGGCCTTGAGGGTGGCCAGCGGGCCTTCCCCCTCCAGCCCCAGCACGGTCAGTCCGCTGAGACAGGTCAACAGGACGAAGCCGAGCAGGGCGAGGATCATGGCGCCGCCTGCCGGGGTGTGACCGATGTAACGCCGTGCCTGGCCGCGGGCAAGATCCCTGAGATGGCCGATGATCACCGCCGGTGGCCGTACGAAATCACTGAAGCGGGCGTGGCGTGGCCCGATGAATCCCCAGGGGATGCGCAGGACCACCAGCGCCAGCACCAGGTAGCCGGCCCAGTTGTGAATGGTCTGTAGGTCGTCCTCGGTGAAATAGGCAATGAAAAACCCGGCCACCAGCGACCAGTGAAAGATACGCACAAAGGGATCCCATATCCTGACTTTCCCGGTTCCGGTCATTTCCATACTCCTCGCAATGCGTCTACCCCTGAGCTTATCCATGCTACATGAAGAAAGGCTTAAGGGCGCCGGCCTTGCCTGTTTTTCCGGCACGGGAACCTTTCCAGTGCCGGTGGTGTATTCCTGAATTGATGTAATTCGCAGCTAAATTGGGTGTTTTATCACAAATTTAGCAAATTTTCGCTACACTTACATGGACTTTGGTTATTCTGCAAGACATGGACAAGGCCTTCAAAAATGATCTGCTGCGCCTCACCAGGCAGATGAAACCCGCCTCCATCGTGGTGCTGGGGGGCGAGTGTAATCTGTTCGACGACTACCTGCATTCGGCGCAACACAGCCGTATCCTGTGTGTCAGCCATGGCGACTACATGGTGGGGATCCGCGCCCTCTCGCGGGTGGATCTGGCTCTTGTCTCCGGCGTCCTCGGGCGACTGGACAAGGCCGCGGCGGAACACCTGCTGGCCCAGTTGCGTGATGTCTACGCCCAGCGCGTGGTGGTCACGGTACGCGACAGCGAGAATGCCCCGTGGGCGGAAAACGACTTTCTCGCCATGGGCATGTACCGCATTGGTACCTATGATATGGGTGCCGACGAGATCAACGTTTACACCTTCGACCTCTACGACTACAAGCCCACCCCCGACTGGCTCAACAGTAAGGACTGGGCCCACCCGGAGCTGTACGACAAGCACTGGTGGTAGAAAACAAAGGCTCAAGGGACGAGTAGCGAGGGCCGAGGACAGGGAATAGTCGCCCTGCCCGCGAAGCTGGCAATTCATTCGCCGTTTCGTTTCGCGCCACTGGATTCCAGACAAGCGCGACGCGCTTTCCGGAATGACGGCATTTTCTTTTCCCCCTGTGCCCCGTGCTCCCCGTGGTTAATGCGCTTTTGTGTCGTCCGGGGTTAATACTCGTTACTTTCTCCTGCGCCATGCAAGGAGCAGCAGCAGGGCACAGGGGATCCCCACCCAGACCAATTCGCTTTTCACCACGCGCCAGCCCCATTCGCTGAAGAAGGCGCGAATGCCGATGGGCGAGACGGCGATGGGTCGCCAGGGCAGGAAGTGGCGGCCGGCGTCGAAGGGCGCGAAGAAGGCCACGCCGAGGCCACCGTTGGTCATGGCATCCAGCAGCCCGTGGGAGGCGGTGACGAGGGAGAAGAACACCACCAGCCGCCACCAGTTGGCACGGAAAACGGTGAGCGAAGGAAAACCGAAACGCGTCACCAGCACGCCGGCGAGCAGGGCGAAGGGCAGGGAGTGGGTGATGCCGCGATGTCCCCACATGGAGCTGTAGGGTACCCCCGCCCAGTGCCACAGCGCGTCGATATCGGGCAGGATGGCGCACAGTACGGTCAGCCACCAGAAGCGCGCGACGGCCGCGTAGCGCGGGAAGTACCTGCCTGCCGTGACGGCCACCAGGCCGTGCGCGAGAACCGAGGCCATGGTCTTCAGTGTACCGGACGGATGAAGGGGGGCTGGGGATTGCGCGGGTGGTCGTAGTACATCAGGCGACCGGTGCCACAGTCCAGTTCGCGCCAGTGCTCGATATTGAGTTCGAGGCTGATGATGGTGCAGGTGGCAAGGTCGTGCACCTCGGTGTCCTTTGCCAGGCAGTCGGCGAGGTGCGCCATGCCGGGATTGTGGCCTACCACCATGAGATGATAGACCTCGTCGTCGTAACTCCGAATGATATCCACGAGGGTCTGGAAGTCGGCATTGTAGAGTTCCGCGTTCTGCTCGATGGGGATGTCATTCCCGTCATCGGCCAGCTCGTTGCGCAGCATTTCCGCCGTGCTGAGCGCGCGCCGGGCATTGCTGGTCAGGATGCGTTCAGGCCTGACACCGGCGGCGCGGGTGCGTTGACCCATGTCAGGGGCATCGAGTTCGCCCTGCGGATGCAGGGGACGTTCGAAGTCGGGGGTCGCTTCCGGCCAGTCGGCCCTGGCATGGCGCACGAGGGTGATCCGTTTCATAAGCATGAGTGTAGCCCGCACCGCGGCGGAGGACAAAGTGATTTATCTTGTCGTTGGAGCGGGGACGGCTGACGGTCCGTAAACGTTGCCCCGGAGAGAGTTCGCATCTGTAAACTGTAGTGGAATTCGGAACACGTATTTAGTCCGATTCGGCATCGGGCAGCCCACCGCGCGTCAGGCGCAGGGGATCGAGCAGGCGCCGTAGCGTGTCCTCGTCCAGCTCGGTCTCCTCGCGGGCCACCTCGATGAGAGGCCGTCCCTCGGCCAGGGCGCGTTTGGCGATGGCGGCGCCCTTCTCGTAGCCGATGACGGTGTTGAGCGCGGTCACCAGGATGGGGTTGCGATCCAGCACCTCGCGCATGGCCTCGGTATTGACGGTGAAGCCCGCGATGGCCTTGTCGGCCAGCACGCGCGCGCCGCTGGCGAGCAGGGCGATACTCTGCAACAGGTTGGCGGCCGTCATGGGCCACATGACGTTGAGCTGGAAGTTGCCCGACTGCCCGGCCACGGTGATGGCACCGTCGTTACCCATCACCTGGGCACAGATCTGGGCGACGGCCTCGGGAATGACGGGATTGACCTTGCCTGGCATGATGGAGGAGCCCGGCTGCAGGGCGGGCAGGGCGATCTCGCCGAGGCCGGCCTGGGGGCCGCTGTTCATCCAGCGCAGGTCATTGGCGATCTTCATGAGGGCGACGGCAAGCGTTCTCAGCTGGCCGCTCATTTCCACCACCGCGTCCTGGCTGGCCAGCCCCACGAAGGGATTGTCCATGGCGCGGAACGTCACCCGGGTGGTGCCGCTGAGTACCTCGCATACGCGTGGGCCAAAGTCGGGCAGGGTATTGATGCCTGTGCCGACGGCGGTGCCACCGATGGGCAGCCTGCACAGGCGTGTCAGCGAGGCCTGGATGCGATAGATGTTATCACGGATCTGTTGCGCCCAGGCCGTCAGCTCCTGTCCCAGGGTGATGGGCATGGCGTCCATCAGGTGGGTCCGCCCGGTCTTTACCGTCTCGGCATGTTCCTCGGCGCGCGCATCGATGGTAGCGGCGAGATGATTCAGTGCCGGCAGGAGTTGCTGGTTGATCTCCAGGCAGGCGGCCACGTGAATGGCCGAGGGGAAGACATCGTTGGAGCTCTGCCCCATGTTGACATGGTCATTGGGATGGACGGCTTCGCCGGCATACCCGCTGGCCAGGTGGGCGATGACCTCGTTGGCGTTCATGTTGCTGGAGGTCCCCGAGCCGGTCTGGAAGATATCGACGGGGAACTGGTCGTCGTGCTGACCGTCGGCGACTTCGTCGGCGGCCTTGATGATGGCGTTGGCATGGGCCTCGCCGAGCAGGCCCAGTACCCAGTTGACCGTGGCGCAGGCACTCTTGATACGCCCGAGGGCATGGATCAGGGGCGGCGGGAGGGTAAGGCCGCTGAGGGGGAAGTTTTCCACCGCGCGTTGGGTCTGGGCGCCATAGAGGGCATCGGCGGGGACGCGCAGTTCCCCCATGCTGTCTTTCTCGATGCGGTAGTCCTTAGCCGACATTGCGTGTCTGTTGCTTGCCGTGTTCCCAGTGCCTGATGTTTTCTTCCACCACCCGCCAGTGTTCACCGTCTTCCTGCTCGATGATGACGTCCTTGTTGATGATAACACAGGCTCCGGTGGCGGCAGTCATGGTTTCGTTGACGTTGAAGACCACCCGGCGCAGGGTGATCTGGCGCATGGCCAGATCGTCGTAGCTCAGCGAGGCAAGCAGTCCCCGGCGTAGCTCGTTGCGACGGCGCTGGTGCCAGCCATCGTAATCCACCACGCGGTCGCCCGGCAGGCCGTAGACCTGTACCTTGCGTGATACCAGCGCCATGTGAGCGGCAAGATCGCGGCGGGCGATACTCTCCGACATGGCGTTGAGCCAGTTGCGGACGGTGATCTCGGACATGGTTTTTATCGGGCTCCCCGGAATACAGGCTGATGCAAGCCTGTTATCGGCGGCGGGCGCGGATTTTCCAGATCTGGAGTCGCAGGAGGTATATAAAAAGGTGAGCGGAAAATGGCCGGGACAGGCGCCGGGACGGCCGAATCAATCATAACTTATTGTTTTCCTGAGAAAAAATGCAATAACGGGCGCGTTTTTCTTGACCTGAGCGGGCAAAAGCCTGATCATACGCGGCTTCGCGGCGCTGTATGCTATCAGATCTGTGCCGTAAGCTGTTAATTTATAACAACTTACCATAAAGGACCCCCATGAACGACGCCGACAAAAAACGTCTGTTACGCGAGATGATCCTCTACCGCCGTTTCGAGGATCGCAGCTTCGAGGCCTACATGGAGCGCAAGATCGGCGGTTTCCTGCACCTCTATTCCGGCCAGGAAGCCGTGGCCACCGGCGTGCTGGAAATGGCCGTCGTGGGGCAGGGCAGGAAGAACGACTACGTCATCACCGGCTACCGCGACCACATCCACGCCATCAAGACGGGCACCGATCCGAAGGCCGTCATGGCCGAGCTGTACGGCAAGGAGACCGGCTGCTCGAAGGGCCGCGGCGGCTCCATGCACATCTTCGATGCCAGCCAGAACTTCATGGGTGGTTATGCCCTCGTCGGCCAGCCCTTCCCGCTGGCCGCCGGGCTGGCCATGGGCGCCAAGCACCAGAAGACCAACCAGATCGCCATCTGCTTCCTCGGTGACGGGGCCAATAACCAGGGCACCTTCCACGAGACCATGAACATGGCCTCCATCTGGAACCTGCCGGTGCTGTTCGTGTGCGAGAACAACCAGTACGCCATCGGCACGCGCATCGATCGTTCCACCGCCGTGACCGACCAGTACAGGCGCGTCGAGGCCTATAACATGAAATCCAGCCAGCACGACGGCATGGACATTGATATCGTTATGGCGGCGGCAAAGGATGCCATCGACTACGTGCGCAAGGAGAGCAAGCCCTACTTTATCGAGTTCATGACCTATCGCTTCCGCGGCCACTCCATGTCCGACGCCAAGGGTTACCGCACCAGGGAAGAAGAGGCCGAGTGGGAGAAGCGCGATCCCATCAAGATCTACAGCCGCCGGCTCGTCGAGGAAGGCATCATCACCCCGGAAGACATCAAGGCGATGGAAAAGGAAGTGGATGACTACATCGAGAACGAAGTCATCAAGTTCGCCGAGGAGAGCCCCGAGCCGAAGGTCGAGGAACTCACCAGGTACGTGCTGGACGACAACCCCGATCCCCGCTGGATCGGCCCGTTGCAGCAATAAGAATTCTACAGAGGAACCAAGATGGCAGAGACCGCGTACTGGGAAGCGATCCGTCGCGCCCATGATGAAGAAATGGCCAACGATGAGCTGGTGATCGCCATGGGCGAGGACATCGGCGTGGCCGGTGGTACCTACAAGGCGACCCTGGGCCTGTACGACAAGTATGGCGAGGAGCGCGTCATCGATACGCCCATTTCCGAGAACTCCTATACCGGTATCGGCATCGGCGCTTCCATGACCGGCATGCGTCCTATCATCGAGATCATGTCCATCAATTTCGCACTGCTGGCGCTGGATACCCTGATCAACGCCGCGGCCAAGATCCGTTACATGTCCGGCGGTCAGATCGCCTGCCCTATCGTCATGCGGACCCCCGGCGGAACCGCGCACCAGCTGGCCGCGCAGCACTCGGCGCGCCTGGCACGCATGTTCATGTCCACCTCCGGCCTGCGCGTGGTCACGCCGCGCGGTCCGCTTGATGCCTACGGCATGCTCAAGTCCGCCGTGCGTTGCAATGACCCGGTGATCATCATCGAGCACGAACAGATGTACAACCTCAAGGAAGACATCCCCGATGAGGAATTCTTCCGTCCGCTGGAGGGCGCCGAGGTGGTGCGCGAGGGCAGCGACATTACCCTCATCGGGTACAACTTCAGCGTGCACCTGTGTCTCCAGGCGGCGAAGCGCCTCGAGGGTGACGGTATCAGCGCCGAGGTCATCGACCTGCGTGCCCTCAAACCCATCGACCGCGAGACCATCCGCCGCTCGGTGGAGAAGACCCACCATGCCGTCGTCGCCGAGGAAGACGAGGCTCCCGTCGGTGTCGGCGCGGAGATCATCACCGGCATCATCGAGGACTGTTTCTTCGCGCTGGATTCCCAGCCGGTGCGCGTGCATGCCGCCGACGTGCCCGTGCCCTACAACGCGACACTGGAGAAGGCCGCCATCCCGGATGCCAACGACGTCTACCAGGGTGCCCTCAAGGCGCTGGGCAAGATTTAGGTTCATGCGTAGGAGCGGCGCCTCGCCGCGATTACGAAAATGACTTTTCGCGCCGTGGGCGGCGCTCCTACATGACGAAGAAAAAAGAATGAGCGATCCTTATTTAATCAAGATGCCCAAGCTCTCCGACACCATGGAGGAGGGCACCATCGTCACCTGGGAAAAGAACGTCGGTGACAAGGTGGAACGTGGCGATATCGTGGCAACCATCGAGACCGACAAGGCCATTATGGATCTGGAGGTCTTTCGCGAAGGTTACCTCTCCGGCCCCATCCTGCCGGTGGACAGTGTCGTGCCGGTGGGCGAGGTCATCGCGCGCCTGGTAGCGACGCCCGAAGAGGTGGTCGACGCCGAAGGCGAGCCTGGAGCGAGTGGTGACGCGGAACCCGCCGCCGCGGCCGAGACGTCGGGCAGCAGTGATGGGGAAGGCGAAGCCGCCGCCGACGAGGACGTGCCCACCGATGCCTATGCCATCAAGATGCCCAAGCTCTCCGATACCATGGAAGAGGGTGTCATCGTCTCCTGGGAAAAGAACATCGGTGACAGGATCGAGCGCGGTGACGTGGTTGCCCAGGTGGAGACCGACAAGGCCATCATGGACGTGGAGATCTTTCGCGAGGGCTATCTCTCGGGCCCCATGGCCGAGGTGGACAGCACCGTACCCGTGGGCGAGCCCATCGCCTGGCTCGTTCCCGAGGCCGGGCAGGTGGTGGACAAGCGCAAGGCCGTCAGCAGTGGTGGAGTGAAGAAGGCCGACAGCGCGCCGGTGAAATCCGAGCCGGCCGGCACCGCCAAGCCCAAGACCCGCATCCCGGCGCAGCCCTCGGGTGCGACGCCCGCGCCACGGCCGCGCAACACCGCGGCCACGCCCTACGCGCGGCAACTCGCCGGCGCCCACGGTATCGATCTCAACAGCATTACCGGTACCGGCCCCGGCGGCGTCATCGTCGCCGCCGACGTGCTCAATGCCGACGTGCAGAAGACCGCCACCAAGCGGATCTTCCAGGTGCCGGGCGAAGGCCGTCCCATGACGGCAATGGAAAAGGCCGTGGCGCATAACATGGAATATTCCCTTTCCATGCCGCTGTTTCGCGTCACCGTCAACGTCGATCCCGCCAGCCTCAAGGCGGCCTCGAAGAAGAAGGGTTTTTCCCTCACCGTGACGCTGGCCAAGGCCGCGGCACTGGCCATCGCGCGCCACCCGCGCGTCAACGCCGTCTATCAGCATGAAGACCGCATCGTCGAGCGCGAGCAGGTGGACATCGGCCTCGCCGTGGAGACCGAGGGCATGGGCCTGGTGGTGCCGGTACTGCGCGACGTGGTCAACCGCGATCTCAGCGCATTGGTGGCCGACTGGAAGGACCTCGTGGATCGCGCCCGCGCGCGCCGCCTCAAGCCCGACGAGTATTCCAACCCCACCTTCACCATTTCCAACATGGGTATGCTGGGCGTGGCCCTGTTCGACGCCATCCCCTCGCCGGGCACCTCGGCCATTTTCGCCATCTCGACCCTCGGCCCCAACGGCATGCCGGTGACGGTGACCGCCGATCACCGTATCGTCAACGGCGCCGATGCCGCCAAGTTCCTCAACACCTTCAAGGAGCTGGTGGAGAATCCCACCTGGCTGGATGCCGCCGCCACGCCCGTGGCCAGCGAACCGGCATCGTCCGGCTTCCGGATCCCGGCCGGTGACTGGGACTACGACGTGGTGGTCATCGGTGGCGGTCCCGGCGGTGAGGACTGCGCGCGGGATCTCGTCGGCGCGGGCCTCAAGGTGGCCATGATCAACGACTCTCCCTTCCCCGGCGGCGAATGTCTGTGGCGCGGCTGCATCCCCTCCAAGGCCTGGCGCGCGGCGGCGGATCGCATGCGCGACCGCGCCCACGACGGGCTGCTGGGTGTCAAGGGTACCAGCAAGCCGAGCCTGGACTGGAAGAAACTGGAGGCCCACCGCCGTGGCGTGCTGGAAGAACGTGGCAAGATGGCGCTCAACACCGACAAGGGCGTGAAGATCGATGTCATCCAGGGCTTCGCGCGCTTCGAAGATGATCATACCGTGTCGGTGGACAGCGGCGGCAACCAGAAGGACCCGCACACCCGGCCGGTGCCCGGTGATGGCAGAAAGACCCGCAGGATCACTTTCGGTGCCGCAGTCATCGCCACCGGCGCGCCGCCCTTCGTGCCACCTATTCCCGGCGCGCAGGAGGGACTGGCGTCCGGCGGCGTGCTGACTTCGGATACCGTGTGGGGTCTCAAGGAGGCGCCGAAGCGTCTCGGTGTCATCGGCGGCGGCGCCATCGGCGTGGAGATGGCGCAGATCTTCCAGGACTTCGGCGCTAAGGTCACCCTGCTCGAAGGTCAGGATCGCATCCTCGCCGAAGTGGAACCGGAAGTGGCGAAGCAGCTCACCGAGGTGCTCAATGCCGATCCGCGACTGAACATCGAAACCGGCGCAAAGGTCACCGGCATCAAGGGCGAACCCGGCGCCATGAAGCTCAGTTTCGAGGACGCCGAGGGCAAGAAGCGCAGCATTACCTGCGACTACGTCATCATGGCCACCGGCAAGCGCCCGGTGCTGGAACCCCTGCAACTGGACCGGGCCGGCGTGGCGGTGGAGAATGGCGTCATCCGGGCCGACAACCGTTGCCGTACCTCGGTGCCGCATATCTTCGCCGTGGGCGACGTCATCGGCGGCCTGATGCTGGCGCACACCGCCGGCCAGCAAGGCCGCGTGGCGGCGCACATCATCAGCGGCGAGGACATGGTCTACGACCAGAATAAGGACTCCGGGGTGATCTTCACGCGCCCCGAGGCGGCCTTCGTGGGCCTGTCCGTGGCCCAGGCGAAGGAACAGGGCATCGACGCGGTGGAAGTGAAGGTGCCCATGAGCATCGACGCCAAGGCCATGATCAACGGCGAGACCCACGGCCTCATCAAGATCGTCGCCGACAAGGCCAGCCGTCGCATCGTTGGCGTGCACCTGCTGGCCGATCATGCCGACACCCTCATCGGCGAGGCGGTGATGATGGTCGCCGGCGACATGACCCTGGACCAGGTGGCCCAGGCCATTCATCCCCATCCCACCCAGACCGAGCTCTTCGGCGAACTGGCCCGCCGCCTGCTCTCGCGCCTCAAGCGCAGCGCGCGGAAAAAGAAGTAGCGAGTCGCGAGTAGCGAGGCATGAGGGAAACCGGCGGGCCAGACAGCCCGCCGTTTTTTTTCGATCTGTGTACTTTGGTCTCCGCAGCCGTGCCTTAGATCGTCATTCCGCCCGTGGCGAAACGGCGAAGCGGAGAGCCGGAATCCAGTGCCACGGATCCATCGCTGGATCCCGGGTCTGCGCCATGCGCCGCATGGCTCCGCCCGGAATGGCAAAGCACCTTCACGCTTCGCGATCCTTCGCGGCCTTTGCGGTTACCGTTGTGTCGCCTGGATGCAGGTCGCAGGACTGAATCCGAGGAGGAGGCGCCAGGCAAAACGGCGTTATCAGGTACCACGGCTGGCGTAGAACACGAACCAGGCGGCCGTGGCGAGATAGGCAAAGGTGTATCCCAGCTGCGGCAAGAGTTCGATGAGCATATCGGGGTCAACCGGCAGATTCCCGAAAAATACGATCCGCCCCAGGTTCATCAGGTGGAGGATCGCCGCGATGACCCATCCGATGGCGACAACAAGGCTAAGTGGTTTCATGTTTTCAGTCCTTTTTCTGTATTTACATCAATGCGGGGTATTGCCGGTGCTGGCAAAGTTGACGAAGAACCAGGCCGCCAGGGTCGCATCGACCAGCATGTACATGGGTGAATAGAAGCTCGAGATTTCCAGGTCGATGAGGGAGATGTTGCCGGCCGCCAGGTCGTTGGCGAAAACGGCGATTTCAAAAAAGCAGGCGATCAGCATGATGATGCCGGCGATCAGGCTCATGACTTTCATCGTTTTCCTCCTTGTGTAAGTTATTGATAATAATAACGAACTCTGTCGAATGGCGCATCCCCTGAAGCGGGACGGGCCGCGCTACGGACCCCGCCGGCTCTCAAGTCGCGCCCCCGGCGGCCGAAGATAAGGGTATGGAACGACGCCTCCTCCACATTCTGGCCCTTGTCCTGGCCCTCGCAGGCCTCCCCGGCCTCGCCGCTGCCATTCAACAGCGCTACGAGACGCCGCTGATCCATGCCCGCTGGAACGTGCAGCAGGCCCCGCTGGCCTGTTCGCTGGAACACCGCATCCCCCGTTTCGGCGTGGCGCGTTTCTACCAGAGCGTCGACGAGCCGCTGGCCTTCGTCATCGACGGCGAGTATCCCCTGCCGGACGACAGCGAGGCTCGGGTGGAGCTGGTGCCGGTGAAGTGGCAGCATGCCCGGGTGCCCGAGGAACTGGGGCAGTTCGATGCCGGCGGCGAACACGCCCTGAAACTGGAGGGCGACTATGCCCGCACCCTGCTGGTGGGTCTGGAGAGTGGCATGGTGCCGTCGGTGAGCTGGGGCAGCGCGTCGCAGCCCCGCCAGGTACAGGTGACCATGAACGTGCTGTTCTTCCGCCAGGCCCTGCAGGCGTTCGATGCCTGCCTGGCAAGGCTGCCGCGCGCCGGTTTCGAGGCTCTGCGGCATAGTGAATTCTTCTACGGCACCAACGAGCGGGCACTGGGCCGCGCCGCGCGCGAGCGCCTGCGACGCATCGCCTTCTACCTCAAGCACAATCCCGAGGTGGAGTACGTGGAGATCCTCGGTTACGCCGACGACCGCGGCAGCCGCCGCTACAACCGCGCCCTGTCCCGGGAACGCGCCCTGGCGGTGAAGAAGTTCCTGCAACAGCAGGGCGTGGCGGCAGAGCGCCTGCGCACCAGGGCCATGGGCACGGTCAAGGCGGCCGGTCGCCGCGCCCGTCGCGTGGAGATCACCCTCTACCGCAGGTAGGGCACGGCGTCCACCCGGCACCTCCTGCCGGTTTTCCCCGATATTCACCCCTGTTTCTGCCCCGCGGGTGGTTTATAATCGCGCCCTGAGTCAATCCGGGCCGCGCGGCGAGCCGCGCGCATCGTTCCAGAGACGGGGAAGTGCAATGAGCAAAATCAAGAAGGTGGTGCTGGCCTATTCCGGCGGCCTGGATACCTCCATCATCCTGCGCTGGCTGACCGAGACCTATGGCTGCGAGGTGGTGACCTTCACCGCCGACATCGGCCAGGGCGAGGAAGTGGAACCGGCGCGCGCCAAGGCCGAGGCCATGGGCGTGAAGGAGATCTACATCGAAGACCTGCGCGAGGAATTCGCCCGTGACTACGTCTTCCCCATGATGCGCGCCAACACCATCTACGAGGGCGAGTACCTGCTCGGCACCTCCATCGCCCGCCCGCTCATCGCCAAACGCCTCGTCGAGATCGCCAACGAGACCGGCGCCGACGCCATCAGCCACGGCGCCACCGGCAAGGGCAACGACCAGGTGCGTTTCGAACTGGGCGCCTACGCCCTGCGCCCCGACATCCACATCATCGCGCCGTGGCGCGAGTGGGACCTCAACTCGCGCGAGAAGCTCATGGCCTACGCCGAGGAACACGGTATCCCGGTGGACTTCAACAAGGGCAAGAAGTCACCGTACTCCATGGACGCCAATTCCCTGCACATCTCCTACGAGGGTGGCATCCTCGAGGATCCCTGGGCCGAGCCCGAGGAAGACATGTGGCGCTGGACGGTGGCGCCGGAGAAGGCGCCGGATACGCCGACCTACATCGAGCTGACTTTCGAAAAAGGCGACATCACCGCCATCGATGGCAAGGCCTGTTCGCCGGCCACCGTCATGGAGACCCTGAACAGGCTGGGCGGGGAGAACGGCATCGGCCGCGACGATATCGTCGAGAACCGCTACGTGGGCATGAAGTCGCGCGGCTGTTACGAGACCCCCGGCGGCACCATCATGCTCAAGGCCCATCGTGCCATGGAATCCCTCACCCTGGATCGCGAGGTGGCCCACCTCAAGGACGAACTCATGCCGCGCTACGCGAGCCTGATCTACAACGGCTACTGGTGGTCCCCCGAGCGCGAGATGATGCAGGAAATGATCGATGCCAGCCAGGAAACCGTCAACGGCGTGGTGCGCCTCAAGCTCTACAAGGGCAACGTCGTCGTCGTCGGCCGCAAGTCCGACACCGACTCCCTGTTCGACGAGCGCATCGCCACCTTCGAGGAAGACGAAGGCGCCTACGATCAGAAAGACGCCGAGGGCTTCATCAAGCTCAATGCCCTGCGGCTGCGCATCGGCGCGCGGAAGAGAAAATAGTAAGGCGCAAGAATCAACCGCAAAGGCCGCGAAG
>JALTLF010000158.1 GCA_027005735.1 Chromatiales bacterium
CCACCGCGCTCGTCCCGGCGGCGACGCGGTTCGTGGATGGGGGGTTTGGGTTCCACCAGCAGCGCCGGGTCGATGGACGCGGTGTCGATCTTGTGGCCGATGTATTCCTCGATCTCCGGCATGGAGAAGGCGTACTCCTCGCAGGCGAAGCTGATGGCCTCCCCCGAGGCGCCGGCGCGGCCGGTGCGGCCGATACGGTGTACGTAGTCCTCGGCGTCCTGGGGCAGGTCGAAGTTGATGACGTGGCTCACCGCCGGGATGTGCAGACCCCGGGCGGCGACGTCGGTGGCGATGAGGATGTTGAGCTCGCCGTCGGTGAAGCGCCGGAGCAGGCTCATGCGTTTGGTCTGCGGCACGTCGCCGGAGAGCACCGCGGCCTCCATGTCGTTGCCCTTGAGCCAGGCGCCGATCTTCTCCGCCATGCGCTTGGTGTTGACGAAGATCAGCACGCGGCTCTCGCCCATGGACTGCAACAGGCCGATGAGCAGGGGGATCTTTTCCTCCTTGGCCGGGTAATAGACCCGCTCGCTGATGCGCTCGCCGGTGACCTGCTCGGGCTCGATGTCCACCTCGTCGGGATTGTTCATGTGCTCGTAGGCCAGTTCCTTGACGCGGAAGGAGAGCGTGGCCGAGAACAGCAGGTTGAGACGCTCCGGCGGCGGCGGCATGCGGCGCAGCAGGTAGCGGATGTCCTTGATGAAGCCGAGATCGAACATGCGGTCGGCCTCGTCGAGCACCATCACCTGGATGGACTTGAGGTTGTAGACATGCTGCTTGAAGTAATCGATGAGCCGCCCGGGCGTGCCGATGAGGATATCCACCCCTTCCTCCAGTTGCCGGCGCTGGGATTCGTAGCCGGTCCCCCCGAAGACCAGCCCCAGGCGCAGGCCGGTGTGGCGACCCAGGACCTCGGCGTCCTTGTGGATCTGCACCGCCAGCTCGCGCGTGGGGGCGAGGATCAGGCAACGCGGCTGGGTGTACTCGCGTTCCGGTTCTTCCTTCTCCAGGGTGAGGATGTGCTGGAAGGCGGCGATGAGAAAGGCCGCCGTCTTGCCGGTGCCGGTCTGGGCCTGGCCGGTGACGTCGTGGCCGGCCAGGGCGATGGGCAGGGTTTCCGCCTGGATGGGCGTACAATAGGAAAAGCCAGCCTCTTCAATGCCTTGCATGAGTTCCGGGGCAAGGTCGAAATCGGCGAAGCGTTTGCGGGTGAGGTGATCGTTTTGCATGGGGATACAGGATAACAGAACGTTTTCCGTTTGGGGCTTGAAATGCCGGGCGTCTTGGGCTCAAAATCGCTCTGGACGATCCGGAAGCCTTCCCACCCGTCACCCTGAGTTCTTTCAATTCGTACAGCATGGAGAAACCTGACCTTGAGTGATCAAATTGCGTATGTCAGCGACGACACCTTCGAGCAGGAAGTCATCAACGCCGAAGGGCCGGTCCTTGTGGACTACTGGGCCGACTGGTGTGGTCCCTGTAAGATGATCGCACCGATCCTGGATGAAATTGCGGCGGAATACGCCGGCAAGCTGAAGGTCGCCAAGCTCAATATCGACGAGAACCCGGCCACGCCGCCCAAGTACGGTATCCGCGGCATCCCCACCCTGATGCTGTTCAAGAACGGCAACGTGGAGGCCACCAAGGTGGGCGCGGTGTCCAAGTCCCAGCTCACCGCCTTTATCGACAGTAATCTGTAGTCTTCGACCCCGAAAACTGTGCGCGTCGTCCGGTCCGCGGACTGGACGGTATGCCGATTTGGTGTTAACTTTAGCGGAAAGCCGTTCGAAAAATCCCAAAACCAAGTATTTACTGTAACACCGCCAATCCAGGCGATTCTCAAGTACAACATCCAGACGCCCACAGGGCCGCATACCGGTTCCCGCCGGTGCTGCATTGCCATTGTTGCATTCCCGTGCATCCCTGGATGTTCACCCAACAACCCCGTTTCGGAACCCACCTGACATGAACCTGACAGAACTGAAGCAGACCCCCGTCCCCGAACTCATCGAGCTCGCCTCCTCCATCGGCATCGAGAACACGTCCCGCTCCCGCAAACAGGACATCATTTTCTCCATTCTCAAGGCCCACGCCAAGAACGGCGAGGACATCTATGGCGACGGGGTGCTGGAGATCCTGCAGGACGGTTTCGGTTTCCTGCGCTCGGCGGACAGCTCCTATCTCGCCGGGCCCGATGACATCTACGTCTCGCCGAGCCAGATCCGGCGCTTCAACCTGCGTACCGGCGACACGGTATCCGGCAAGATCCGCCCGCCCAAGGAAGGCGAGCGCTACTTCGCCCTGCTCAAGGTCTCGGAAATCAACTTCGAGCCGCCCGAGAACGCCAAGAACAAGGTACTGTTCGAGAACCTCACCCCGCTGCACCCCAACGAGCGCCTGACCCTGGAGAAGGGCAACGGCAGCACCGAGGACTTCACCGCGCGCGTCATCGACCTCACCGCGCCCATCGGCAAGGGCCAGCGCGGCCTCATCGTCTCGCCGCCCAAGGCCGGCAAGACCATGATGCTGCAGAACATCGCCCAGTCCATCACCGACAACCATCCCGAGTGCTACCTCATCGTGCTGCTCATCGACGAACGCCCCGAGGAAGTCACCGAGATGGCCCGCTCGGTACGCGGCGAGGTGGTATCGAGCACCTTCGACGAACCCGCCAGCCGCCACGTGCAGGTGGCCGAAATGGTCATCGAGAAGGCCAAGCGCCTCGTGGAGCACAAGCGCGACGTGGTCATCCTGCTCGACTCCATCACCCGCCTGGCGCGCGCATACAACACCGTCATCCCGTCCTCGGGCAAGGTGCTCACCGGCGGCGTGGACGCCAACGCCCTGCAGCGCCCGAAACGCTTCTTCGGCGCGGCGCGCAACGTGGAAGAAGGCGGCTCCCTGACCATCCTCGCCACCGCCCTCATCGACACCGGCTCGAAGATGGACGAGGTCATCTACGAGGAATTCAAGGGCACCGGCAACATGGAGGTCCACCTCGACCGCCGCATCGCCGAGAAGCGCATCTACCCGGCCATCAACATCAACCGCTCGGGTACCCGCCGCGAGGAACTGCTCACCAAGCCCGACGAACTGCAGAAGATGTGGATCCTGCGCAAGGTGGTGCACGACATGGACGAAGTGGCGGCGATGGAATTCCTCAACGACCGCCTCAAGACCACCAAGACCAACGCCGAATTCTTCGACTCCATGAAACGCTGACGTCACGCCGAGCCGGCGCCGGCGGGCCACCGGGTCTCTACCGCCGCCCCCCACCCGTATCCAGGGGTGCCTGGGGGGGCACACCGCGCCACCCCGACCGGCCTCTCCCTGTTTTCCGTGCCCCTGTCCGCCTCCCTCGACAAAGACTTATATCACCTACTTAAAGTGATACTTTAAGCTAACTCCTTGTTCCCATTGACGATTTTTTGACAATTGGGTACAGTGACTTACACACACACGGTGCCGACCGTCAATTTGCCGACGAATTTTCGCCACAGGCCGCGGTCCAAACCGGTAAGCCCACAGGCAGCAAAAGGGGGGAGCGCATGCAGACGCCGGCACACGAGCCACTGGATTTCGAATACTGGCAGCGACTGGCCGAACTCAGTCCACAGGCCTTCGAGCAGGCCCGCAGCGAGGCCATCGAGGCCCTCATCGAGGCCTGCCCGCCCACGACGCAGGAACGCCTGCGCCGCCTGCAATGGCGCATCGACCGCACCCGCGAGCGCGCCGACAACCCCGTGGCCGCCTGTATCGCCCTGTCGCGCATGATGTGGGACAACTACGACCGCCTCAACCAGGCCCTGCAGCGCCTGACACGCCCCGAGGCGGCCCAGCCCGCGCCCGCCGGCGCCACGGTGCTGGCCTTCCGCCCGGCCTGAAACGGCGGCCACGACGCCACCGGCGACGTTGTTTCCCCCGCGCGGATGGCCTAGGCTTTGGACAGGCACCTGATTCTCTGCGAGGGAGGTTGTACCTCATGTTGCCCCCGGAGCACGCCACCAGTCTGGAGACCTTCGACTTCGACCAGTGGGCCACCCTGGCCCGCACCCATCCCGAGGCCTTCGAGGAACTGCGCCGCCTGACGGTGGAGCTGGCCATCCTCAAGCGCTCGCGGCGCAACCGCGAACGCCTCAAGGGCCTGCAATGGCGCATCGACCGCGTGCGCGAAGCCGCCGGCAGCCCGCTGGCCGCCTGCCTGCGCATCTCCCAGCTCATGTGGGACCGTTTCGAGGATCTCAACGACTGTTATCACCACCCGCGCCGTACCCTGGAGGCCGCCCAGGCTCCCCGCGCCCGCGCCGTGCCCCTGCGCCCCGTCCGCGTCAACGAGGACGAGACCGAG
>JALTLF010000159.1 GCA_027005735.1 Chromatiales bacterium
TGAGCATGTCCACCTGCTCCGTCCCGCCCTCCTCGCGGCGACAGTTGAACAGGATCCGTCCCCCCGGGTGGCTGGTGATGTCGCGCGGCAGGAGCTGGATGATGGACAGGGCGCACACCGACTTGCCGCTGCCCGACTCGCCCACCAGGCAGAAGGTCTCGCCACGCGCGATGGTGAAACTGACGTCGTCCACGGCGCGCACGATCCCTTCGCCGGAGCGCAGGTGGGTGCGGAGGTGCTCCACCCGCAGCAGCATGTCGTCCGTCGTACTCACGGGCCCGTCCGCCGCAGGTGGGGATCGATGGCGTCGCGCAGGGCCTCGCCCATGAGGTTGTAGGCGAACACCGTGAGGAAGATCGCCCCGCCGGGAAACAGGGCCATCCACCAGTTGAAGCGCGATGACAGAATGGACTGGTTGAGCATCTGGCCCCAGGAGGGATCGCCGACGAGACCGAGACCGAGGAAACTCAGTACCGCCTCGGCGAGGATCGCCGAGGCCACGCCGAAGCTCGCCCCCACCAGCACCGGCGCGATACCATTGGGCAGCATGTGGCGAAACAGGATGGACGGCAGGGGCAGGCCGCAGGCGATGGCCGCCTGCACGTAGTCCTGCTTGCGCAGCTTGAGAAATTCCGCGCGCACGTAGCGTGCGTAGCCCGACCAGCTGGTGATACCGATGATCACCATCAGCATGTAGAGACTGCGGCCGAAGAAGGCCACGAAGGTGAGCAACAGGAACAGCGTGGGTATGGCCTCGAAGATCTCCACCAGGCGCATGCCGATGATGTCCACCACGCCGGAGAAGTAGCCCATCAGCCCGCCGATGAGGATGCCAATGAGCATGGCGATGCCGGTGGCGACGAAGCCGATCCCCAGCGCGATGCGCGCGGCGTGGATCATGCGGCTCAATACATCGGCGCCGTTCTCGTCGGTACCGAACAGGTGCACGCGCCGCGGCGCCTCCAGGGGCGCCTCCAGGCCGGTGTAGCCTTCGTCGCGCAGGTAGTCCTGGGGTGAATACGGGATGGGCGCGCGGATCACCCAGTCGTACCGCCCCGCCGCCTCCGCCTGGCGATACGCGGCGTAACTGACCAGCTTCGGCGGCTGCACGAAGGCGTAACTCAGGGCGGCGCCGGCCGACAGCACCGCCACAAAGATGGCCACGGCATGGCGAAAGCGCGGCCGCCGCCACAGCAGTGCCACGACGCAGGAGAAGACGATGAGCAGGGTCACGTCGCCGGGGCCGAGGTATTGCAGCACCGGGCTGCGCCACGCGCCGTCTTCACTCAGCAACAGGGGATGGCTGGTGGCGATGAAGGGCGCGAACACGGCCAGCACGGCGAGCAGCAGCACCCAGGCCAGGCCGAGGCGCGCGGCGCGCTGCGAGAAGGCGTCACGCAGCACGCGCAGGGCGTAACCGCTACCATGCCGGGCCTGGGCGTCGAGGACCTGCTCAGTCATAGCTCACCCGGGGATCGGCAATGGCATAGAGGACGTCGGCGACGAGGTAGCCCACCAGCGTCAGCAGGCCGCTGAAGAGGGTAATGGACAGCACCAGTTCGCGGTCCCGCCCCTTGACCGCCTCCACCGCCAGCTTGCCCATGCCCTCGATGGAAAAAATGGTCTCCACCACCACCGAGCCGGCCAGCAGTGCCGGCAGCAGCGTGGCCGAGACGGTAATAAGCGGCAGCAGGGAATTGCGAAACACGTGGCGCCACAGCACGTCGCGCTCGGGCACCCCCTTGGCGCGCGCGGTACGGGCAAAATCGGCCAGCAGGTTCTCCAGCACCGCGGTGCGCGTGAGCTTGGCGAGGAAGGCAAAGCCGTTGTAGGACAGGGCCAGCACCGGCAGCACCAGGTGCCACAGGCGATCGAGCAGGAAACCGCGCACGAAAGGACCGTCCATGAAATACGCGCCCAGCGCCGCGCCGAGACTCAGGCCAAGGATGCCGAAGGTGGCCACGCGCAGGGCGAGGAAGTCGGTCCAGGCCGAGAGCCCGGCCAGGGCGGCGACGAAAACGATGAGGAACAGCCAGGTAAACCAGTGCGCCTCCCCCGGCAGGGCGTTGGCCATGAGGCCGCCGAGCACGCCGCCGGCGGCGACGAACACCGTCACGCGCCAGCGCGTGTGCCGCCAGCGCGCCGCCCACACCGCCAGGCCCGTAGCGAGGAGCACGCACAGGAACAGGATCCCCACGTCGCCGAGGCCACCGAAGTGCGGCAGGAAGGGCATGTCCTGCGCCTCGCGCGCGCTCAGCCCCGAGGCGGGAAACCAGCGCCACACGTCGTCGTTGGCGAAAAAGCCGATCATCAGCACGCCGGCGAGCATGGTGGGCACCGACCACAGACCCAGCAGGGTGATGCCCGAACCCACGTCGAAGGACTTGCCGCGCCGGGTGGCGGCGCGCACCCCCACGGAGATGGCCACCAGGTAGATCAGGGGAATGGAGAGCACGTTGAGCAACAGCGTGATGGGCACGCGCTCGGTGATCAGATCCAGCGCCGGGCGCCCGTAGAGAAAACTCTTGCCGAAGTCGGAACCCTTCCACAGGGAAAAGCCGTCGATGTCGCCCTCCTCGTCCAGGGTAAAGCCCACCGGCGAGACGTTGTTTAGCCAGCGCAGGTACTGCACCGGTGCCGGATCGTCGAGGCCGTAGATACGGTTGTAGTACTCCTCCAGCGCGCGCTTGGCCTCCGGGTCAAGGTTCTGCGCGCCCACCAGGGTCTGGGCGGTGACACCACCCGGCGCCGCCGCCATGACCGTGAAGACGATGAGCGTGATCCCCAGCAGCGTCGGGATCATCAACAACAGGCGGCGCAGGATGTAGGTGTGCATGCTCGCGAACGGCGGTTTCGTGTTGACCCGGTGGTGTTGACCCAGTGGTATTGATTCAGTGGCGGCGCATCAGCGGTAGCGCTGCTCCGCGCGGGGCACATAGATCTCCATGGGGACGAGCGTGGAGTTCAGCCCCAGGCGGGTGACATCCACGTTGCGAATGCGCTTGTCGATAAAGACCAGCGACTTGCCACGCGTGAGAAAGGTATAGGGCTGGTCCGCGTAGAGGATGCGCTCCGCCTGGCGCCAGAGTTCCATGCGCCTGGCATCGTCCACCGTGCGCCGCGCCCTGTCGATGAGGGCATCCAGCTCGGGGTTGGCATAGTGCATGAAGTTCTCCCCCTGGTTCTCGATCTGGCTGCTGTGGAACATCTGAAAGATGTCTACTTCCACGCCGCTGGTCCAGCCGAGGGTGATGGCGTCGAAGTCACGCGTGTTGAGGGCATCGAGCATCACCGCCCATTCGGTGGGCCTGGGCCTGAGCTGGATGCCGGCGCGGGCGTACATGTCCCTGAGCAGCAACACCATGCGCTGGGTGTCTTCCCGTCCCTGCCCATAGGTCAGCTCGAATTCGAAGGGCTGCCCGTCGGCGCCCTCGAGGACACCGTCGCCGTCGCGATCCTCGAACCCCGCCTCCTTCAGCAGGCGCCTGGCCTCTTCGAGATCCGTCTGCCAGGGCTTGAGCGCCGGGTCATGCTGGGGGCTGGCATTGCTGAAGGGGCTGACGGTGGGTTCGGCATAACCGAGATAGATTTCACGAATGATGGTCTGCACGTCGGTGAGCAGGCTCATGGCGCGGCGCACGCGCACGTCGGCAAAACGCGTGGGCCTGCCCTCGCGCTGCTGGTTCCAGGCTATGTAGGAGTATCCCTGCACCGGGTTCATGTATTCCCAGTTCTGCGCCCGTGCCATGATCTTGGGATCCTCGAGCAGCTTTCGGTATTCCACCGGACGCGCACCGTACATGTCCAGTTCGCCGTTGCGGAAGGTGATGAGCCGCGCGCTGGCGTTGACGATGAACTTCCAGCTCAGGCGGTCGAAGGGCGGCGCCACCGGCCCCCAGTAACGCTCGTTGCGTTCCAGCTCGATGAAGCCCATGTCCGGCGTCCAGCCCTTCGGATCCTGCAGGCGGTAAGGCCCGCTGCCGAACAGCAGCCCCTTGGACTCGTTGAATTTCTGCGGCTCCTTGAGATAGGGCGCATAGAAATGTTTCGCCAGGATCCGCATGCCGCCGGCCATGGCCATGGCGTTGAAATAGGGCTCCTTGAAGGTAAACACCACCGTGTGCGGCCCCTTCGCCTCGACACGGGCGATGCGAGAACCCATCAGGGCGCGCTCCCGCGGGGCCTTGATGGCGGGGGTCATGATGAAATCGAAGGTGAATACCACGTCCTCGGCGGTGACGGGCTTGCCGTCGGCGAAGCGCGCCTCCGGGCGCAGGTGAAAGGTAAATACCAGGCC
>JALTLF010000160.1:0-7717 GCA_027005735.1 Chromatiales bacterium
TGGCGCACGATATTGAGGATCTGCGGCTTGACCTCCTCGAACTTCGGGATCGGCATGGGACGGGTGTCCTCCAGCTTGATGACGTGCCAGCCGAACTGGGTCTGCACCGGCTGCGGTACCACCTGACCCTTCTTGGCCTTGTGCACGGCCTGGGCGAAGGCGGGCACCATCTGGTCGAGGCGGAACCAGCCAAGGTCGCCGCCATTGGGGCCGCTGGGGCCGACGGACTTTTCCTTCGCCAACGCGGCGAAGTCCTTGCCCTTGGCCAGTTCGGCGAGCACTGCCTGCGCCTCGGCCTCGGTCTTCAGCAGAATATGGCGGGCCTTGTATTCCTTGGCATCGAGGCCGGCGACCTGGGCATCGTATTCCTTCTTCAGCATTTCGTCGGTGATGGGCGTGGCCTCGACGGTCTTGCGCATCAGCGCGCCGATGATCATCTCGCGGCGCTTCTGCTCGATGCGGAACTGCAGATCGGGATCCTTCTCGAGCCCCAGCTTGAGCGCGCGTTGATAGAGCAATTCGCGGTTGATGAGTTCACTGAGCACCGCCTGCTGGTCTTCCGGGGTCGGCGCGCGACGCATCTGCTTGGCGTGCTGCTGGAGGTAGAACTCGAAGGTGGACTCGTCGATGGGCGTGCCGTTGACGGTGGCCACCGTCTTGCCCGCCGCGAAGGCCACGGTGGACACGAAGAGGATGGCGAGCAGGGAGTAGAGATAGCGCATTGGGGATTCCTTTGTTGGGTAATGGAGTGGGAAACAGGGCACGGCCGGCTATCCGGCCTCCGAAGGCGCGGTGGCCCGGATGCTCAGTGCGTGGATATCGGTCTGCATGGCGTCGCCCATGGCGGCATAGACCATGCGGTGGCGCTCGATGAGGGATTTGCCTTCAAAGGCCGCCGCGGTGATGGCGACATTGAAGTGACCGCCGCCGCCGGCCGCCCCCGCGTGGCCCGCGTGGCGGTGGCTGTCGTCCTCGATGTCCAGAGACACTGGCGACAGGGCGGCGGTCAGTTTTTCGCGGATCATGTTCACGCGAGGATTGTCACTCATTACGGTAAAACCTTTCTGAACGGTTTGACGATGACGTTCTCGTACACGCCGGCCGCCACGTAAGGGTCGGCATCGGCCCAGGCCCGTGCTGCTTCCAGCGACTCGAACTCGGCGACGATGAGCGAGCCGTTGAAGCCCGCCGGGCCGGGATCCTCGGCATCGATGGCCGGATGCGGACCTGCCAGGATCAAACGGCCTTCCTCGCGCAGACGGGTTAAACGCGCGACATGTTCGGGACGGGTTGCAAGGCGCGTCTCGAGGCTGTCCGGGCGGTCGCTGGCGATAATGGCATACAACATGGCGTTACCGGCTGGAAAACAGTGGGACCATTATATACCGAAAAAGATCCGTAAAACCGCGAACCCGGCCCGGCAAGTGAGACAGGGCGGGGCATTTTCGCTACACTCCCGCGCCATGTCACGCCACTATGATCTCCACGCCCATTCCACCGCCTCGGACGGCACCCTCACGCCCGGCGAACTGGTGGCGCGCGCCCGTACCCGGGGGGTGGACGTCCTCGCCCTCACCGATCACGACGACGTCAGCGGTATCGCCGAGGCCATGCAGGCCGCGGAGGCGCAGGGCATCGAGCTGGTGCCCGGTATCGAGCTGTCGGTGACCTGGTCCGGCATGACGGTGCATATCGTCGGCCTGCACGTGGATCCCGCCTGTGAGCGGCTCCTGGACGGTATCCGGCGCCAGCAGGCATTTCGCCACTGGCGCGCGGCGGAGATCGCCCGCCGGCTGGAGAAGAAGGGCATTCCCGGGGCGGCGGCGGGTGCCCGGGGCTTTGCCAACGGCCCTATCGTGTCGCGCACCCATTTCGCCCGCTACCTGGTGGCGCAGGGTCACGCCGACTCGGTGCGCGAGGTCTTCAAGCGCTATCTGGTCAGGGGCAAGCCCGGCTACGTGGCCGGCGACTGGGCCAGCCTGGAGGAAGTGCTGGACTGGATCCACGCCGCCGGGGGGCTCGCCGTGGTGGCCCATCCTGCCCGCTACCGGCTCACCGCCACGCGCCTGCGCCGCCTGCTGGGCGAGTTCCGCGAACTGGGTGGCGTGGCGCTGGAGGTGGTCTCGGGCAGCCACAGCCGCGACGAGTGCCGCTACATGGCCGAGCTGGCGGGGCGCTTCGAGCTGGCCGCCTCCTGCGGCTCCGACTACCACGGCCCGGAGCAGCCTTACGTGGAACTGGGCCGCCTGCAGGCCCTGCCAGCGAGCTGCCTGCCCGTGTGGCAAAGCCCCGCCTGGCCCGCCGCCCGCGGCGCGGCCTGAGGAGCTCGCCGTGGCGCAGTATTTCCAGGTCCATCCCGACAATCCCCAGCGGCGCCTGCTCGCCCAGGCGGTGGCCATGTTGCGCGACGGCGCGGTGGTGGCCTATCCCACGGATTCCGCTTATGCCCTTGGCTGCCATCTGGAGGACAAGCAGGCGCTGGAGCGCCTGCGGCGCATCCGTCGCGTGGACGAGCGCCACAACATGACGCTGGTGTGTCGCGATCTTGCCGAGATCGCCACCTATGCCCGGGTGGACAATCCCACCTACCGGCTGCTCAAGGCCCACACGCCCGGGCCGTACACCTTCATCCTCAACGCCACCCGCGAGGTGCCGCGGCGCATGCTGCACCCGAAGCGTCGCACCCTGGGCCTGCGGATCCCGGATCACGCCATCACCCGCGCCCTGCTCGACGAACTGGGCGAGCCCCTTATGAGCACCACCCTCATCCTGCCGGGCGAGGACATGCCCGAGACGGATCCCTGGGAGATCCGCCAGCGGCTGGAACACGAGGTGGATCTCGTCATCGACGGCGGCCATTGCGGTTTCGAGCCCACCACGGTGGTGGATCTCACCGGGGAGGCGCCGCGGGTCCTGCGGCGCGGCAAGGGCGATCCGGCCCCCTTCGAAACGACGTGAACTTCCGTCACATTGGTTACAAAATGCGCAATCTGGCGGCGAACGGACCGACCTCGCGGTCTTTAATCCGCCCGCTCGAAACCGGTATAATGACGCCATGAACAACCCGCAGCCAGCCCGCCGTCCCGCGCGGGCCTCCCAGATCGTCCGCCAGTCTACCTGCCAGTCCGCCTCGCGGCCCGTCGTCGCCCACGGAGCGGCTTCGTCTTGAGCAGCATCGCCAACCAGGCCCAGCGCGTACTCTCGGGTATGCGGCCCACCGGTGCCCTGCATCTCGGGCATTACCACGGCGTGCTGAAGAACTGGCTGCGCCTGCAGCATGAGTACGACTGCTTCTTCTTCGTCGCCGACTGGCACGCCCTCACCACCCATTACGACGATCCCGGTGACATCGAACAAAATGCCTGGGACATGGTCATCGACTGGCTGTCGGTGGGGATCAACCCCGGCTCCGCCTGCCTGTTCATCCAGTCCCGCGTGCCGGAACACGCCGAGTTGCACCTGCTCTTGTCCATGATCACGCCCCTGGGCTGGCTGGAGCGCGTGCCCACCTACAAGGACCAGCAGGAAAAGCTGCGTGAAAAGGATCTCTCTACCTACGGCTTTCTCGGCTACCCCCTGTTGCAGAGCGCCGACATTCTCGTCTATCGCGCCGGGCTGGTGCCGGTGGGCGAGGACCAGGTGGCCCACGTGGAACTGACCCGCGAGGTGGCGCGCCGCTTCAACCACCTCTACGGCCGGGAGCCGGACTTCGAGGAAAAGTCCGAGCAGGCCATGCGCAAGATGGGCAAGAAGAACGCCAGGCTGTTCGGCGAGCTTCGCCGCCGATTCCAGGAGCAGGGCGACGACGAGGCCCTGGAGACGGCCCGCGCCCTGCTGGCCCAGCAGCAGAACCTCAGCATCGGCGACCAGGAGCGCCTCTTCGGCTACCTCGAGGGCAGCGGCAAGATCATCCTGCCCGAGCCCGACGCCCTGCTCACGCCGGCGGCCAAGATGCCGGGTCTGGATGGTCAGAAAATGTCCAAGTCCTACAACAACACCATCGCCCTGCGCGACGATCCGGCCGAGGTCGAACAGAAACTGCGCACCATGCCCACGGACCCGGCCCGCGTGCGGCGTACCGATCCGGGCGATCCGCAAAACTGCCCGGTGTGGCAACTGCATCAGGTATACTCGGACGACGAGACCCGGAACTGGGTGCTGGAGGGGTGCAGGAGCGCGGGCATCGGTTGCCTGGACTGCAAGGCCCCACTCATCGAGGGTGTCCTGGCCGAGCTGGCCCCCATCCAGGAACAGGCGAAGGAATACGAGGCGGATCCCACGCGGGTCCGGCAGATCATCAACGAGGGTTGCGAGCGGGCGCGGGACGCCGCGCGCGAGACCCTCGACGAGGTGCGCCAGGCCATGAAGCTGGCGTATCGCCAGGGTGTCTGATCCCGGCGACACCACGGGAACCAGCGGGGGCGAAACAGGGCCGATGCAGACCGAGGAACACACGCCGCAGCAGGAGGAGATGCCCTTTGCCGTGGTGCAGGGCCAGCCCTTCACCAGCCCGCCTACCGATCTCTATATCCCGCCCGACGCGCTGGAGGTCTTCCTCGAGGCCTTCGAGGGGCCGCTGGATCTGCTGCTCTATCTCATCAAGCGCCAGAACCTCGATATCCTCGACATCCCCATTGCCGAGATCACCCGGCAATACATGGACTACGTCGAGCTGATGAAGGAACTGCGCCTGGAGCTGGCGGGCGAGTATCTGGTGATGGCCGCCATGCTCGCCGAGATCAAGTCGCGCATGCTGTTGCCGCGGCCCGCCGGCGACGAGGAAGACGAGGGCGATCCGCGCGCCGAGCTGGTGCGCCGCCTGCAGGAATACGAGCGCTACAAGCAGGCCGCCGAAGACATCAATGCCCTGCCGCGCATGGAACGTGACACCTATCCGGCGCGCGCCGAGCTGGTGGATCGCAAGATCGTGCGCCTGCCGCCGCGGGTGGAACTGCGCGAGATCCTCGCCGCCTTCTCCGAGGTCATGCGCCGCGCCGAGACCTTCGCCCACCACCACGTGCAACTGGAACCCCTGTCGGTGCGCGAACGCATGTCCAGGGTGCTGTCCGCCGTGCGCGCGGAGAACTTTACCGATTTCACCGCGCTGTTCGATGTCGAGGAAGGTCGCGGCGGCGTGGTGGTGACCCTGCTGGCCATTCTCGAGTTGCTCAAGCAGTCGCTCATCGAGATGGTACAGAGCGAGCCCTACGGGCCGATCCACGTGAAGGCCGCTGAAAACAGCGAAGCAGCAGGTGACGAGAAACCGGAACTTGAGGTCACCGCGGCCAACGAGGCCGATGGTGCCGCCAACGATGGGGAAGCCGAGAGCTGATGGATCAAAAACAACTGGTCAACATTATCGAAGCCGCACTGCTGGCCACCGGCGGGCCGCTCAGTATCCGGGAGATCATGCGTCTCTTTCCCGAGGACGCCCAGCCCGAACGCAGCGACATTCAACAGGCGCTCACCGCCCTCGCCGAGGCCTGCGCCGGGCGGGGCATCGAGCTCAAGGAAGTCGGCAGCGGTTTCCGCCTGCAGATCAGGCAGGAGTTCGCCCCCTGGGTGAGCAAGCTGTGGGAAGAACGGCCGCCGCGCTATTCCCGCGCCCTGCTCGAGACCCTCGCCCTGGTGGCCTACAGGCAGCCCATCACCCGCGCCGAGATCGAGGAAGTGCGCGGCGTGAGCGTGTCGAGCAACATCATGAAGACCCTGCTCGATCGTGGCTGGGTGCGCGTGGTGGGGCACCGCGACGTGCCGGGCAAGCCGGCGTTGTATGCCACCACCAATGAATTCCTCGACTACTTCAATCTCAAGGGACTGAGCGATCTGCCGAGCCTCGCCGAGATCCGCGATATCGAATCCATCAATGCGGAACTGGATCTCGACCAGGCCGGACCGACGCAGGCTGAAGACGAGGCGGGCATCCCCGCGCAGGCGGCGCAGGATGAGGAAGCCGGAGATAGCGGCGCATCAGGCGAAGCCGCGCGCGAGGAAGACGAGGAGGAACCGCGCGAGGCGGCCGCCACCGGCGAGGTGGAAGTCATGGCCGCGCCGGCGGACGAGAACCCCGTCGCCATCGACGATCCCCGCCGCGCGGAGTCCTGATCGTCATCGGCATTTCTGCATCGCGGCGGTATTCCCATGGATGAAAAGATCCAGAAGGTCCTTGCCCGGGCCGGCTACGGCTCGCGCCGCGAGATCGAAGGCTGGCTGCGCGAAGGACGGATCCGCATCAATGGTCAGGTGGCGAAGCTCGGTGATCGCATCAGCGGCGAGGAACGCATCCAGTTGAACGGCCGACCGCTGCGGCTCAGGCAGGTCATGCCACGCACCATCATGTACCACAAGCCGGTGGGCGAGGTGTGCACGCGCAAGGATCCGGAAGGCCGCCCGACCATTTTCGCGCACATCCCGCCGCCCGTCGCCGGACGCTGGATCAGTGTCGGCCGCCTGGACCTCAACACATCCGGCCTGCTGTTGCTCACCACCGACGGTGAACTGGCCAACCGCCTCATGCACCCCTCCAGCGAAGTGGAACGCGAATACGCCGTGCGCGTGCTCGGCGCGCTGAGCGAGGAAAGCCTGCGACAACTGCGCGAGGGCGTCATGCTCGAAGACGGCGAGGCGCACTTTCATGCCATCCGCCACGCCGGCGGGGAAGGGCGTAACCAGTGGTACCACGTCGTCCTGCGCGAAGGCCGCTTCCGCGAGGTGCGCCGCCTGTTCGAGGCCGTGGGCGGTACCGTGAGCCGCCTCATGCG
Source organism: Chromatiales bacterium (assembly GCA_027005735.1). Lineage (GTDB taxonomy): Bacteria > Pseudomonadota > Gammaproteobacteria > CAMYNG01 > CAMYNG01 > HyVt-448. The sequence continues at coordinate 6,762 of JALTLF010000160.1, forward strand.
CGTGCGCTACGGTCCCATCGCCATGCCCCGCCGCCTGCTGACAGGCAGGATGGCCGAGGTCAAGGGGCGGGAACTGGCGGAACTCTATGCCGCGGCGGGCCTGCCGCCGCCGGGGCGCGAACGCGCGGCAAGACCCGCTCGGCGCAGGAAGACGCCGGCGCGGCGACGCGCCACCAGGCGCAAGCCCGCCTGATGCGCCATGGCCGTGCTACTCATGGATCTGCGCTACGTGCCGGAAGACGAGGTCATCGAGGTCCGGCAACTGCTGGAGGACGAAGGCCTGGCCTTCTACGAAACGCCGCCCAGCTTCTGGGGCGTGTCCGCCGGCGCCATCTGGTTGTACCACGAAGCCGACAAGCCCCGCGCCGATGAGGTGCTGGCCCGCTACCAGCAGGCGCGTGCCGAAAAGGCACGCAGTGAATACCAGCGCAAGCTCGCCGCCGGCGAGATCGACAGTTTCGCGCAACGCCTCCTGCGCCACCCCATCCGCAGCCTCGTCCTCATCGCCATCATTCTCTTCGTTGCCTTCATCAGCGTACAGCCGTTTTTCGGGATCTAGTTTTTGTTTACCACAGAGGGCACAGAGAACACGGAGGAGAGAAAATAGTAATTTAACTGCCAGGGGCACAAAGTAACAGAAAATGGAAACCGGTAGTCAAAATAGCCCGGAGTGACACCGCAAGGCGGCAATCGCGGCGAGGGCGCCGCTCCTACAAAGGTTTATCAACTACTTGCCTGGAAGTCACCGCACGGATCGTGAAATGGCCGTCCCCCCGCCCTCAGGGCGGCGCCGCCATGGAAGGCGGTGGTAGAGCGAAGCAGGATGCCCGAGCCGAAGGGACAGGGGGCGGGGATCAAAATCCTCGGCCCTTATCACTCACCCCTCCTGTGCAGGAGCGGCGCCTCGCCGCGATACCGTATTGCGCCGTCATTCCCGCGCAGGCGGGAATCCATTC
>JALTLF010000160.1:7817-15259 GCA_027005735.1 Chromatiales bacterium
TCGCCGCGATACCGTATTGCGCCGTCATTCCCGCGCAGGCGGGAATCCATTCCTCCAAAGCCTGGACTCCGGGCCTCGCTGCGCTCACCCGGAGTGACGCCCCAGGGCGTTGTTCAATCGACTCATGTCGTCCTTCCAGCCGGATCGGGTACAACCGTCCCCCCGCCCTCAGGGCGGGGGACAGGGGGCGGGGATCAAATCCTCGGTCCTCGCCACTCGCAACTTTACTGATCTGGATCGCGCTCCGTCGCCCGGTCCGGGGTATGATGGCGGTGGGTCACCACGGAAGCCACGGCCATGAACGGAATTGCCGACCATCTCGACGATCTCATGCGGCCCGCGGCCTGGCCTGAAACCGTGTCACGGGTGCGGCTCGTCGAAACGCATATCTCCTGGGTCTTCCTCACCGGCGAGTATGCCTGGAAGATCAAGAAACCCGTCGATCTCGGCTTCCTCGATTTCTCCACCCTGGCAAAACGCCGCTTCTTCTGCGAGGAGGAGCTGCGCCTCAACCGGCGCCTTGCGCCCGACCTGTACCTGTCCGTGGACACGGTATGCCTGCACGAAGGCCGTTTGCATATCGGCGGGGAAGGGCAGGTGGTGGACCATGCCGTGCGCATGCGCCAGTTCGATCCCGAACAGCAACTGGACCATGTGCTGGCGCGCGGCGAACTCACGCCGGCGCACATGGAACAACTGGCGCGGGACATGGCGCGTTTCCATGCCGCTGTCGCGGTGGCCGGGCCGGACACCCCGTGGGGTGAGCCGGATGCGGTAGTGGCCCCCATGCGGGAGAATGTCGAACACATACGGCAATGCCTGGGCGAGGATGCCCCCTCGGTGCTGGCTACCCTGGAAGACTGGATAAGCGCGCGCGCCGCGACCCTGCTACCGGTGCTCGCGCAGCGCAAGGCCGGGGGATTCATACGCGAGTGTCACGGTGACCTGCATCTTGCCAACATGACCCTGCTCGACGGCCGCGTGGTCCCTTTCGACTGCCTCGAGTTCAACCCGGCCCTGCGCTGGATCGACATCATCAGCGAGATCGCCTTCACCGTCATGGACCTCGAAGACCGGCGCGCCGCCGCGCTGGCGGGCACCTTTCTCAACACCTGGCTGGACCACAGCGGCGACCACGCCGGTATCCGCCTGCTGGACTTCTACAAGGTCTACCGTGCCATGGTGCGCGCCAAGGTCAATGCCATTCGCCTGCAACAGGCTCCCGACGATGCCGCCGCCCGCGCGGCGGTGGACTCCTACCTCGCCCTGGCGCTGGCCGACACGCAGGCGCAGCGCCCGGTGCTCATCCTGACCCACGGTCTGTCGGCCTCGGGCAAGTCCACCATCGCCCGCCAGCTGCTGATCAACGCCCGCGTCATCCGCCTGCGATCCGACGTGGAGCGCAAGCGCCTCTTCGGCCTGCCACCCGAGGCCGACAGCGCCTCGGCCGTCGACGGCGGCATCTACACCGCGGAAGCGACCAGGCGCACCTATGCACAGCTCAACAGGCTGGCAGCCATGTTGCTCGAATCAGGCTACAACGTGATCCTCGACGCCGCCTTTCTCAGGCGCACGCAACGCGAGGCGGTCTATGCGCTGGCGCAGCAGCTGGACGTGCCCTGTTACCTGCTGGCGGTGCAGGCGCCTGCCGAGGTGTTGCGCCGACGGATTGCCGCGCGGCAAGGGGACGTCTCCGAGGCGGATCGGGCGGTGCTGGAGAAACAGCTACGGAGTGCGGAAGTTGTCGATGAAGGGGAAGTGCCGGAGCATATCGGCCGGGTGGTCACGCTGGACACCACCCGGCCGCTGGATATGGCTGATCTCGTCAGCCGACTCGGGCTGGCGCCTCAGACCTTGTAGTAGTCACGGTACCAGTCGACGAAGCGTTTCACGCCATCCTCGACGCTGGTGCCCGGCTTGTAGCCCACCCAGTCCATGAGCGCCTGGGTATCGGCGTAGGTGTCGGGGACGTCGCCCGGTTGCAGGGGCAGGAGTTCCTTCTCGGCCTTCTTGCCGAGACAGTCCTCCAGCACCTCGATGTAGCGCATCAGCTTGGTGGGATTGTTGTTGCCGATGTTGAACACCCGCCAGGGCGCGGCGCTGGTGGCCGGATCCGGATGCTTGCCGTCCCATTCCGGGTTGGGCTCGGCCACCTTGTCCAGCGTGCGGATGACACCCTCGACGATGTCGTCGATGTAGGTGAAGTCGCGCGAGTGGTTGCCGTAGTTGAACACCGGGATGGGCTCGCCGGCGAGGATCTTGCGCGTGAACAGGAACAGCGCCATGTCCGGGCGGCCCCAGGGGCCATAGACGGTGAAGAAACGCAGGCCGGTGGTGGGCAGGCCGAAGAGGTGGCTATAGGTGTGCGCCATCAGCTCGTTGGACTTCTTGCTCGCCGCGTAGAGGCTCACCGGGTGATCGACGTTGTTGTGCACCGAAAAGGGGAAGTTGGTGTTGGCGCCGTATACCGAGCTGCTGGAGGCATAGACGAGGTGTTCCACGTTGTTGTGGCGGCAGCCCTCGAGGATGTTGACGAAGCCAACGATGTTGGTGTCGATGTAGGCGTGGGGGTTCTCCAGCGAATAGCGCACCCCGGCCTGGGCGGCGAGGTTCACCACGCGGTCGGGCTTGTATTGCGCGAAGACATCGGCAATGACTTCACGGTCTTCCAGGTTCTCGCGCACCTCGGTAAAGGCGGGGTGGTCCTTGATCTTCGCCAGGCGTGCTTCCTTGAGGGTGGGATCGTAGTAGTCATTGACGTTGTCGATGCCGATGACCTCGTCGCCGCGATCCAGCAGACGCTGCGCCAGCGCATTGCCGATGAACCCGGCGGTACCCGTAATCAGGACTTTCATGCTTTCTCCACTAATGTTGTTACCATGACACCGCAAGGCGGTGTGATAAATCCTCGGCAATCGCGGCGAGGGCGCCGCTCCTGCAGAAGATCACCAACCACCTTCAGTTGAACGATGGCGCAGTTCCCGAAACAGTCGTCCCGTCCCCCTACGGGGAAGGGACAGGGAGCGGGGCTCAAAAGCCCCGGCCCTCACTCTCCCCTGCCGTCATTCCGGAAAGGGCGTAGCCCGACCGCCATGGAAGGCGGAAGTGCGGAAAATGCAGGAGCAATTTTCCGCCTTGTCCGGAATCCAGGGAAACAGGCCACTGGACTCCGGGCCTCGCTTCGCTCGCCCGGAATGACGCCTCAGGGTGGCGTTATCACTCCTCAGTCCTCGCCACTCGCCCCTCGAACCTGATCTTACAGCCGCCCGTCCACCGCCTCGCGCGGCAGGACGTTCTTGACGTCGTAGAGCACGTGGTTCTTCTTGCCCAGCTTGCGGATACCGTCGGCGCCCAGCTCCCGGAACTGGTCATGGGCCACGGCGAGGATGATGGCGTCGTACTTGCCGTCTTCCAGCGTGTCGGTCAGGGTAATGCCGTACTCGTGTTGCGCCTCGTCACCATCCACCCAGGGATCGTGGATATCCACGTTGGCGTTGTAACTCTTCAATTCGTCGATGATGTCCACCACCCGCGTGTTGCGCAGGTCCGGGCAGTTCTCCTTGAAGGTGAGGCCGAGGATGAGGACGTTGGAATCCACCACGTGGATGCGCCGCTGGGTCATGAGCTTGACCACGTTACCCGTGACATACTCGCCCATGTTGTCGTTGATGCGCCGCCCGGCGAGGATGACCTCGGGATTGTAACCAATGGCCTGCGCCTTGAAGGTCAGGTAATAGGGATCGACGCTGATGCAATGCCCGCCGACGAGACCCGGGCGGAAGGGCAGGAAGTTCCACTTGGTGCCGGCGGCTTCCAGTACCTCCAGGGTATCGATGCCCAGCTTGTTGAAAATGATGGCCAGTTCGTTGACCAGGGCGATGTTCAGGTCGCGCTGGGTATTCTCGATTACCTTGGCGGCCTCGGCGACCTTGATGGAACTGGCTTTGTGCGTGCCGGCGGTGATGACGGAGGCATACAGTTCATCGACGAAGTCGGCGATCTCCGGCGTGGAGCCCGAGGTGACCTTGAGGATGGTGGTGACGCGGTGTTCCTTGTCGCCGGGATTGATGCGCTCGGGACTGTAACCGACGTAAAAGTCCCTGTTGTAGGCGAGGCCGGAGACCTCTTCCATGATGGGTACGCAGACTTCCTCGGTGGCGCCGGGATAAACCGTGGACTCGAAGACGACGACATCGTCCTTCTTCAGCACCTTGCCGAGGGTGCGGCTGGCCGACTCCAGCGGATGGAGATCCGGCTGCTTGGTTTCGGTGATGGGAGTGGGGACGGTGACGATATAGACGTTGCAGCCGGCGATGTCGTCCACGCTGTCGGTATAGCTCAGGCGCGTGGCCTCGGCCAGCAACTCCGGCTCCACCTCCAGGGTGCTGTCGCGGCCGGCGCGCAGTTCCTCGATACGCGGGGTGTTGATATCGAAACCGATGGTGTCGTACTTCTTGCCGAACTCCACGGCCAGCGGCAGGCCCACGTAACCGAGGCCGATGATGCCGATCTTTGCAGAGGAAACGTCTGCCACTTTCTACTCCTGATTATTATCCAAGTTGTTCGCGCGGCGTTTTGCCGTCAATTCGGAAAGAGCTCGGCCCATGTTGTTCTTCCAGCCGGATCGGGTAAAACCGTCCCCCCGCCCTCAGGGCGGGGACAGGGGGCGGGGAATAAAATCCTCGGCCCTCGCCACAAAACAGTCCCCTCTCCCTCAGGGACCTCGGTGCCCCGAAGGGGTAGAGGGTCAGGGTGAGGGGATAAAATCCTCGGCCCTCATCACTCACCCCTCCTGTGCAGGAGCGGCGCCTCGCCGCAATACCGTATCGCGCCGTCATTCCCGCGCAGGCGGGAATCCATTCATCCAAAGCCTGGACTCCGGGCTTCGCTGCGCTCACCCGGAGTGATGCCGCAAGGCGGTGTTATCAATCCTCAGCCCTCGAACCTCGCCACTCGCGCCTGAAACCGAGCGGCGCCTAGAATAATGCAAACTTGCCTTTATATATGTAACCAGTCCGCCATACTACTTTTCGGTTAAGTTTCCATCTCCAGCAACTTCTTCTCCCAGTCCAGCGACGAGCGCACGATGACATCGAGATCATCAAAACGGGGTTGCCAGCCGAGCAGCGAACGGATACGGTCGGCGCGCGCGATGAGCGAGGGCGGATCCCCCGCGCGGCGCGGCTCCTCGACGATGTTCAGCGGCTCGCCGTGCAGGCGGGCAACCGCGTCCAGCACCTGGCGCACGCTGTAACCCTTGCCGTAACCGCAGTTGAGAATCGTGGACTCGCCACCGCCTTCGAGGTAATCCATGGCCTTGAGATGCGCATCGGCGAGATCTTCCACATGAATATAGTCGCGCACGCCGGTGCCGTCGGGGGTGGGGTAGTCGGTGCCGAAGATGCTGATCTTCTCGCGGCGGCCGAGCGCGGTCTCCGCTGCCACCTTGATGAGCAGCGTGGACTCGGGCGTGCGCTGGCCGATGCGCCCCTCGGGGTCGCAGCCGGCGACGTTGAAGTAACGCAGGATGACGTAGCGCAGATCGCTGGCGGCACCGAGATCGCGCAGCATGAATTCGCTCATGAGCTTGGACATGCCGTAGGGATTGATGGGCGCGGTGGGCGTGTCCTCGCTGGCCTCGCCGTCTGCGGGCATGCCATAGACGGCCGCGGTGGAAGAGAAGATGAAGTGCTTGACCCCCGAGCGCTGGCAGCACTCCAGCAGGTTGCGCGTGTTGCAGGTGTTGTTGCCGTAGTACTTGAGCGGATCGGCCACCGACTCGGGAACGATGGTGTGGGCGGCGAAATGCATCACCGTGTCCACGTCGTAGTCACGCAGGAGCTGCATCACCAGCTCGCGGTCGCCGGTGTCACCCACCACCAGGTCGCCGGCCAGGACCGATTCACGGAAACCCTTGCTCAGGTTGTCCAGTACCACCACCCGCTTGCCAGCCTCACCCAGCTGGCGAACCACGTGGCTGCCGATGTAACCGGCGCCGCCGGTGACGAGAACCGCCTTGCTCATGTCCTTCGTATCCCTGTTGAAATTCGCGCGCAGTGTAGCAAAGGGACCGGGCGGGGCGCAGTGCACAAACGGGCGTACCCGATGGGACTAGCGATCCCGCCGGGCGGCAAGGCGGCGGTAACGGGCTTCGGTAAAACGCTGTAATTCATCAATAGAAACATAGAGTTAAAACGATTATGTAAGGTAATATAGAGAAACTTCGAGAAATACTTTATAAGCGATTGATATTACGATATATTTACCTCAAATTCGCCCGTGACGGGCACGCCCTCACGGCGGGACGGGCACGGGGCGTCAACGCGCCCGGCATCCATGTATAATGCGCCGCTTGTTCGACGCGCCAGGACAGCAGATATATAAAGCATGAAATACCGTACCGACGATCTCCGCATCCAGGGCCTGGCCGAAGTGGTGCCGCCCGAAGAGGTCCATGCCGATTTCCCCGTGTCGGAGAACGCCGCACGCACCATTTTCGAAACCCGCCAGGCCATTCACCACATCCTGCACGGCGAGGACGACCGCCTGCTGATCATCGTTGGGCCCTGTTCCATTCACGACCCCGTGGCGGCCAAGGAATACGCCTCGCGCCTGAAGGAAGTGCGCGAACGCCTGGCCGACGATCTCGTTATCGTCATGCGCGTGTATTTCGAGAAGCCCCGCACCACCGTGGGCTGGAAGGGGCTCATCAACGATCCCGATCTCAACGGCAGCTTCCATATCAACAAGGGCCTGCGCGTGGCGCGCGAGCTGCTGCTGGCGCTCAACGACATGGGCGTGCCCGCGGCCACCGAGTTTCTCGATCTCATCACGCCGCAGTACTTCGCCGATCTGATCAGCTGGGGCGCCATCGGCGCGCGTACCACCGAAAGCCAGGTACACCGCGAACTGGCCTCCGGCCTGTCCTGCCCGGTGGGCTTCAAGAACGGCACCGACGGCAACCTGCGCGTCGCCGTGGACGCCATTCGCGCCGTGCAGCAGTCACACCACTTCCTGTCGCTGACCAAGGCGGGGCACTCGGCCATCTTCTCCACCACCGGCAACGACGACGCCCACGTCATCCTGCGCGGCGGGCGCGAACCCAACTACGACGCCGAACACGTCAACGAGGCGTGCCGGCAACTGGAAGAGGCTGGCATGCGCCAGCAGGTCATGATCGATCTGAGCCACAGCAACAGCCAGAAAAAGCACGAACGACAGATTGACGTCGGCAAGGATGTCGCCGGCCAGATCGCTGCGGGCGATACGCGCATCATGGGCGTCATGATCGAAAGCCACCTCAAGGCAGGCCGACAGGACGTGGAAAAGGGCAGGGAACTGGAATACGGCAAGAGTATCACCGACGCCTGCATCGGCTGGGACGACACCGTGCCCCTGCTCGAAGACCTCGCCGCCGCCGTGCGCACCCGGCGGGAAAAGAA
>JALTLF010000161.1 GCA_027005735.1 Chromatiales bacterium
CCGCGGCGCCTGGCCTTCGCCATCCCCGACACGGCGGTACTCGATGGCCTGCTCGCCTCACGCGAGAGCGATGGTGGTCGGACGAGGGCCTATGTCTGTAGCGGCACGCGCTGCCGCGAACCCGCCACGACGCGGGCGGAACTGGGGGATGTGCTGGCGCAGGTGTAGCGCCGGGCGTCGTCCCTGGCACCCGGCATGAGGCTTACTTCAGGGTACTCGGCTTGAGCCCGATCTTGCCATAGAGCCAGGTGGCCGGGCAGAAACCGATGATGCCGGCGGCGGCCAGCATGGCGGCGGGCAGGTAGGCCAGCCAGTGAACGTTCCAGTTGGACAGCCAGAAGCTCAGCCACAACATGGCCGAGGCGGAAAGCATTGTTGCGCGGATCGCGGACATGCGACATACCTCTTTTCAGATTTCAACAGAACCCGGTTTCGACGGATGCCCGGGATTGCGTGAATGTAGCGGGCAGGGCGCGCAATGTCTGTAGCAAATGTTACAAAGTCCGCTCATCGCACCCCGGTGTGGAGACGCTCCCCGTAGCAGGCGTAGAACCACTTCATGGCGAGGGGCGAGAGCAGGGTGGTGAGGGCGATGACGATCACCAGCCCGGCATGGATTTCCTGGTCGAAGATACCGCTCACGCGACCCAGCTCGACGAAGATCAGCCCCACCTCGCCGCGCGGGATCATGGCGATGCCGATCACCCAGCGCAGCGGCCAGGGCTCGCGGATCATGAAGGCGCCCAGCAGCTTGCCGACGATGGCGGCGGCGAACAGCGACAGGGAAAAAATCCAGATGAAGGGCGAGGCCCAGTCGATCTCGCGCAGGTTGAGCGACAGGCCCACGTAGACGAAGAAGATGGGCGTGAACAGGTGCACGATGGGTTTCATCTGCGCCTCGATGCGATCGGCGAACTTCGCATCGGTGCGCAGGGCCACGCCGAAGGGCAGGAAGAAGCGCCGCGACAGGGCCAGTCCCGCCGCGAAACCGCCCAGCAATTCGGGCGCACCCATGACATCGGCCAGCCAGGCGAAGAACAGCACCAGCGAGACGATGGTGGTGGGCAGGAGTCCCGGGATCTCGCTGACGGCGTCGAAGCGCCTGATGATGAGCGAGATCATGCGCGCCGCCACCGGCGCCAGCACGAAGAAGGCCGCGACGAAGACGAGCACCTTGCCCGTGTTGACGAGGCTGATGCCGCCACCCACGGAAAATTCATACAGCAGGGCCAGCACGATGACGCCGAGCACGTCGTCGAGCACGGCCGCGCCCAGCACCACCTGGCCCTCCACCGAGTGCTGGCGCCGCAGATCGGTCAACACGCGCACGGTGATGCCGATGCTGGTGGCGGTGAGGGTGCCGCCGATGAACAGGGAGACCAGCAGGGAGAGCCCGAAGACCCAGTAACCCAGTGCGAATCCCAGCAACATGGGCAGCAGGAAACCGACGATGGCCACCGTCACCGACTTGCCGCCGGTGCGCACCAGGCGGCGGATGTCGGTATCCAGCCCCACCTCGAAGAGCAGCAGGATGATGCCGATCTCGGCCATGAGCTTGATGGCCTGCAGGGGCTCCAGCCAGCCCAGCAGCGAGGGCCCCAGCACCACGCCGGCGAGCAGCTCGCCGATCACCGACGGCGCCTGCAGGCGCACCGCCAGCTCGGCGAAAATCCGTGCCGTCAGCAGGATGATCAAAAGGTAGAGGAAGAAGGTATGGACTTCCACGGGGACTCCCCTGTGCGCGGTCGATGGCACGCATGAACACGACGCGTACCTGGCCCTGTATCCGGCAGTTTACCCCGTTGCCTGGGGTGGGACACCCCCGCCTTGCGCGCGAAACAATCTGAAACCGCCTCCCCGGGATTGAACTGGAATTGAACTGGCGCGCCGATTTCCGGTCTGAAGATACAGGCGCCTGTCAATCGGGGGGATGACAATGTCCAATCCACAGACTGGTCCCGCGCGCATCTACCGGCCGGCCCTGCTGGGCGTGGGCGTGGTCCTGCTGGCGGTCCTGGTGGCGCTGTCAGGGCCGCTGGGCAGTCGCATCGGCGTGTGGGACTACGACGCCGCCGTGCGGCTCATGACCTGGTCCGCCTGGGGCTTTGTCGCCGGGGGGCTGCTGTGCCTCTACAGCCTGTTCGCCACCCGGCCGGGGACACGGCGACGCGGCTTCGTTCTCAGTCTCATTGGCGTGCTCATCACCGCGCCGACCCTGGGCCTGCTCTACTACTGGCAGGACGCCAAGCGCAGCTACCCGCCCATCCAGGACATCAGCACCGATCCCCACGATCCCCCCGAGTTCTGGAGCGCACCCAATTCGCGTGTCTATGACACGGTCACGGGCAGCGCCTACCAGATGGAGTTCTACCCCGACATCGAGCCCCTGTACCTGAAGGTCCCGCCCGCGCGGGCCTACGCGCTGGCCCTGCAGGTGGTGCGCGAGAAAGGCTGGGAACTCCAGGAAGACAACCCCGAGGCCCTGCACCTGGAGGCCACCGAGACCACCTTCTGGTTCGGCTTCAGTGACGACGTGGTGATCCACGTCACGCCCACCGACGACGGCGGCAGCCGCGTGGACATGCGCTCGGCCTCGCGCTTTGGCGGCGGCGGCGATGGCGGCACCAACGCCCGCCGGATACGCGCCTTCCTCGAGCGGCTCGGGGAACTCGCCGGCGCCTGATCACCGCCCCCCCTGCCCTGACTCCGCAGAACAATCCAGATAACTGTTCCGAAATATAGATCACTCTCTACGCCAATTACGTCGTCCCACGTGTCCTGACATGACCGTCAGCCGCAGGGACGCGGCTGTCGAGCGTACAGGGACGTATGTACCGCGTGTCCGTAAACACCACCCCGGCGAGAGACAGGCAGATAGGGCAATCCGCTTATTCTCAGTTGATCGGGGGTTCAGAACACGTATTTAGCCGTTCAGCGTTATGTATTCCGGAGCGGCAAAGGGGCTAGAATCTCCAGCCATCACCGTGCACGTTGTCGCGCATGGCTGCGCACCACCTTTTCACGGGCCCCGGGGCTATGGCTGCACACATCCAGGTCGAGGTCGAAGGCAGGCAGATGGAGTTGCGTTGCGACGACGTGCTCACCATCGGCCGTGGCCAGCACAACCACCTGGTCCTCCCCGATCCGCGGGTATCGCGCAACCATGCCATCATTCGCCGCACCACCCACGACAATTTCCTGCTCTTCGACGGCGGCAGCGCGAACGGCAGCTACGTCAATGGCCGGCGCATCGACGATCCCGTCCTGCTCAGGGACGGTGACGAAATTGCCATCGCCGCCTTTGATATCCGCTTCCGGCAACCCGACAGGCTGGACCTGGACCCGCCGACGCAGGACGTCACCCAGCAGCACAGCCGGGTGCGCGTGCGCCAGATCACCATTCTCGTCTCGGACATCCGCGACTACAGCCGGCTGGCCGAGGATACACCCATCGAAATCCTCACCCGGCTCATGAACGGCTGGGCGCAGGGCCTGCGCGGGGAGGTCAGGCGCTCCGGCGGCGTGATTGAAAAATTCATCGGCGACTGCATCTACGCGCGCTGGGAGAACGGCCGCGACGACTTCGATGCCCTCATGCGGGCGCTGCATTGCGCGCAGGCGGTACGCGCCACCTGCGAACGGCTCAACCGGGCGTTCCCCGAGCTGCCTCTGCCGCTGAATATCGGCGTGGGGATCCACACCGGCGAGGCGGCGGTGGACGTGGGCCGCGATGGCGTTGCCGTCGGTGATACGGTGAACCTCGCTTTCCGCCTGGAAAGTGCCAGCAAGGCGCTGAAGAAGGACATCGTCATGAGCGCCAACGCCTACCGCCAGCTACCGGGGGAGTTCTGGCACGGGCGCGAGCAGGAGATCGGCGTCAAGGGCCGCCGGCAGGCGGTGAGCGTCATCGGTTTGTCCTTCGACGAGCTGACGGCGATCCTCGCCGCGCAGGCCGACAATCGCTGACGGATCAGGTATAGCGGTAACCGAATTCCTTCTCGAAGCGGTCCTGGAACTCGTCCACCGTGAAGTGGTGGTTCTGGGTGCCGTGATGTTCGATCTTGATGGAACCAATGAGCGAGGCAATCCGCCCGGTGGTCTCCCAGTCCATGTCGTTCATCAGGCCGTAGAGCAGACCGCCGCGGAAGGCGTCGCCGCAGCCGGTGGGATCGTTCATGTGCTCGGTGGCCACCACCGGGATCTCGATGCGGTGCTCCCTGTTGTAGATCAGCGCGCCCTCGCCGCCGCGCGTGACGATCACCG
>JALTLF010000162.1 GCA_027005735.1 Chromatiales bacterium
GGTTCCCTGGAGCTTACCTGGCGTTCATCAGGATCCCATCACTGCGCTCTCTGCTGTGCGCGCCGGTGGCGTTTCCTGCCCAGTGCGATATTGATGGGGTTGTTGCGCGAGAGAAACTTGATGACAGGCTTCTGGCGCACTCCCATCTTCTGGCGCAAGGCCTCAAGTTCGCTGTGGTCGCCATCGATGACCCGTCCCATGCTGATGGCCTTGAGGGCGAGCTGGCGGCGGCCACACAGCAGGGCCGCGCGTGCGAAGGCATGGAAGACCCTGGCGTCGTTGAACTCGCCACGGGCAGCCTCCTGGCACACGGCGAGGCCTTCCTCGCGGCTACCCAGGCCCACCAGGGTGAGGCCGTAGAGGGCCCGCACGCGATTGTAGCCGGGCGCGTTGGACGGGATGATCTGTTCCAGCTGCCGGAACAGTACCAGGGCGTCGCCGTACTCGCCACGCTCGAGCAGCGCGCAGGCATTGCGCATGATTTCGTCGGGTGCCGGGGTCTTCTGCGAGACTGCGGTCATTGTTGTTCTCCCTCCTGCCGGTTTGTCGATCCACTGACTGGCACAGCCTGCCCGCTTCTGGCGGCGGGCTGTGCCTACCATGTCACAACCGGCGCCGCCGGCAAACTGGGGATTTCCCTGATCGTGGAGCAGGTCCGATCCGGGGTGTGATCCCGTGCCCACCCCGGCTTCTATTCAACAGGGAAATCAGGGTTTCTGCAGGCGCCGCAGGGCACGCAAATCCTCGTCGAGGAGTTCCCCCAGCTTGGCAAGAATGGCGCCGTTGTCGGCGCGCGGGTAGTCGCGCAGGGCGGGGCGGAACTGATCCACGCGCGCGAGGAAGTCGGCGATGGCCCGTGGGTCGGGGGCATCCAGGGTGCGGCCGAGGCCGGCGCGCTCCAGCAACAGGCCGTTGAGCATCTGTTCGAACTGCCCCGCCATGGGCAGGGCGAGATACGGCTTGCCGAGGTGCAGGGCCTCGGTGATGAGGGTAAAACCGGCGGTGGCGATCACCCCCCGGCAGGAAGCCAGGTCGTCGAGAAAGCCGTCGCGGCTGAAGGGGCGAAACTGCAGGGGGCCGTCCTCGTCCTCGCGGTCGTAGCCGTAGATCCGGAAACGCTCGCCGTCGAAGCGGCGCAGGGCATGGAGCAGCGATTCATGGGCGCCGGTGGCATAGACCAGGTAGTGCTCGCCCTCGCGGGGTACGGCGTCGAGCACGGCGCGGCGCAGGATGGGCGGGAACAGGAAGGTGCGCGGGTTTTTCACCTTGCCGAAGTAGAAGGTGGTCACCAGCGCCACCGTGGGCCGCGGCACCATGGCGCGGATCACGGTACGCGTCACCGCGGCGTCCATGCGCATGTGTCGCGGACAGGGAAAGCTCATGTAGCGCATGCGGTGCTGGTTGTCGATGCTGATCAGCGGCAGGCGATAGTGTTTCGCCAGGTAGGCGGTGGTGGGTTCGAAGTCGGTGATCACGCAGTCGGGACGAAACTCCCGGAACAGGCTGTCGCGCACGCCCTTCACCGAGTCGATGCCTTCGGGGATGGCGGCGAGGTTGCGCCGCAGGGTCTTGCGCCGCGCCACGCGGTTGTCTTCGCTGACGATGTGCAGGCCGCTGATCTCGGTAACATCGAAGCGATCACGGAGGTTGCGGTAGCCGCGATCATAGCTCGCCAGGCGTACTTCGTGTCCCTGCGCCTCCAGCCACCCCGCCACCTCGCTGGCGCGGGAGGAGTGCCCGGATCCCTCCCCCGATACGCCGTATACGATCCTTGCCATGCCGATGTGCCTTCTCTCAGGGTAGATACTTGATCAGCACCCGATCATAGGCGCCATTTTCGTCCAGTGCCGTGATGGCGTAGCGCCCGGGGCGTTGAAACTCGTAGCGCCAGCTCCCCGCCGCGCCGGTGGTACGCGCCAGGCGGCCGTTCACCAGCCAGTAGATCCGGCCGCGCGCGCCGATGGCGCGCAGGGCCACCGCCGGGCGGGGCGCCCGGGGCCCGGCGCGGCGTACCACGGTGCGCGGCGCCACGCCGGCGATACGCAGTGCGTGGGCCGTCAGGGGCGTGTCGGCGGGGCGGCAGCCCGGCGCCCAGGGCGGCGGCAGGGCCCGCTTGCGCTGCGCGGGGGTGAGCCAGGGCTCCAGGGCCAGCGGCCAGCGCACCAGGGTACGCGCCGCGCGCGCCATGCCCTCGCGGGCGCAGGCGGCGTTCACCCGCCGACCGCTGGCGGCGTCCACCCACACGGTCTGCAGACGCGGGGCCCAGCGGACCTCGACGCGATCCGGCAGGGTCAGGGGCACCTGCGTACCCAGTACCCAGGCCTTGCGTCGCACCTGGCAGGCCTCAGGATGGCGGGGATCGGGCTCGCCGCCCAGGGGCCAGCAGATGGTGGTCTGGCGCACGTCGTCCGGTCGCGGCCGCCGCCAGCCCCAAGAGGCCGGATCCGGCATGCTGTCCACCACCTCATAGAGCAGCGGCACGGCGGTGACGGCGCCGTATTCGCCGGGCTGGGCGGTGCCATCGGGGCGCCCCACCCACACGCCGATGGTGTAGCGATCCGTCACGCCCAGCGCCCAGGCGTCCTGCAGGCCGTAGCTGGTGCCGGTCTTGACCGCCACCCGCCGCCAGGCGGGGAAGCGGAGTGCGGCGCTGCGCAGGCCGGGACGCGGCCCCTTCTCGAGGATGTCGCGCACGATCCACGCTGCCCCCGGCGACAGCAGTGGCCGCTCCTCCCGGGGCGCCTCCGGGCGGTAGCGCAGGCGACCGGCACGGCCGTGGCGCGCCAGCGCGGTGTAGGCGGACACCAGCGTTTCCAGGCGCGTGCCCACGCCGCCGAGGATCACCGCGAGATTGGGCCGCCCCGCGGGCAGTTGCAGGCGGATACCGGCGTTACGCAGGCGGGCCACGAAGCGCCGGGGGCCGAGACGGTCCAGCAGGTCCACCGCCGGCACGTTGAGCGAGTGCCGCAGGGCGTAGCTGACGCTCACCGGGCCGTTGAACTCGCGGGTGAAGTTGAGCGGCCGGTAACCGTCGAAGTCCTGCGGCGCGTCCACCAGCAGGCTCTCGGAGTGGATCAGGCCCTCGTCCAGCGCCATGCCGTAGAGAAAGGGCTTGAGGGTGGAACCCGGCGAGCGCAGCGCGGTGATCATGTCGATGTGGCCGAACCGGCGCGCATCGGCAAAGCCGGCGGAACCCAGGTAGGCGCGTACCGCCAGCGTCTCGTTGTCCACCACGAGGATGGCCGCCGAGGTACCCGCCGGGTAGCGCCCGATGTAGTTGGCGAGGCGATCCTCGAGGCGCATCTGCAGGCCCGCGTCCAGGGTGGTGCGGATCACGCCCTCGCCGGGATAGCGGGCGCGCAGGCGTCGCGCCAGCAGGGGTGCGACGAGGGGCCGGGCGTGGAACTGTTGCAACACCCCCTCGGCGCGCGCCTCCGCCACGGTCTGCGCCGACCACACGCCGAAGCGCGCCAGGCGACGCAGGACCTTGTCGCGCGCCCGCTGCGCGCGCCGGGCATGACGGTCCGGACGCAGGCGGCTGGGCGACTGGGGCAGCACGGCGAGCAGGGCCGCCTCGGCATGGCTCAGTTCCTTCGCCGGCTTGCCGAGGTAGGCATAGCTGGCCGCCTCTACCCCCTGCAGGGGGCCGCCGAAGGGCGCGAGGTTGACGTAGAGTTCGAGGATCTCGCGCTTGTCGTAGTGCCATTCCAGTTGCAGTGCACGGAACATCTGGCGCAGCTTGCCGACCACCGTGCGCGGATGGGGATCGATGAGGCGCGCCACCTGCATGGTCAGGGTCGAGCCGCCGGACACCACGCGGCCGTTGGCCAGCCACTGGCCGCCGGCACGCGCCAGGGCGAAGGGATTGATGCCGCCGTGGTGGTAGAACCAGCGATCCTCGTAGTTGAGCAGCGCCTCTATATATAAGGGTGAGACCGCGTCGAGGGATACCGGGTAGCGCCACACCCCCTCGGCGTCGGCGAAGGCGCGCAGGGGCGTGCCGTCGGCGGCGGTGACGATGACGCTGCGCGCCCCCATGGCCCCGGCCAGCGGCAGGGGCGCCAGCCGGTCCAGGGCGAGAAAGACCAGCCAGGGGCCGAGCAGGACCGCCAGCAGGCAGGCCGCCGTGCGCGCCGACATCTAGCTGCCCTGCCCGCCCGGGGCGTTGAGGATACGCAGCGGCTTGCCGCTCGCGCCGATGGCGCGGATCTCCGGACGATACATGTCTTCCACGTAGGGCGG
>JALTLF010000163.1 GCA_027005735.1 Chromatiales bacterium
AGGTTGTAGGGCTCGTCCAGGAGATAGACCAGTTCGAAACCGGGATGCCCCGCAGTGAGATCCGGGCGTGGCGCAAAACCCGCCTCGGTGGGCAGGAACACGAAGATCAGGCCGGAGACCACGATGGTGAAGGCCATCTGTTTGGCCATCTGGCGCAGGGCGGGCACCTCGAGGGTAAACAGTGGCAACAGGAACAGCCCCCATATCGAAAGATAGACATAGATCATGTCGGGGACGAGAGGCAGGCCCAGCTCCCAGTCGGCGTACCACTGGAAATGAAACTCCCTTCGCAGGTTGAGATGGTTGCTGCCGCCGTAGATGGGCACGAACAACACGTCGAGCAGCAGTGCCAGCAGGAGATAGGTGCGCAGGCGCGCACGGTTCGGCCAGCTCAGCGGGATCTGGCGTTCAGGCATGGGAGCACACCAGGCGTTGGCGCATGTCGCGTTGCAGGCGGCGATCCACGGCGCGATGCAGAAGGGAGAAGATCCCGCGCGTGAATCGGTGGCGCGTGGCGACGCGTCGCTGGTAATCCAGCAGCGCCGCGCGGTCCTCGGGGCGATAACGGCCGAGGCCGCGGTAGAACAGTACCGCGTTGAGGGAAACGCGCTCACTCATGAGGCGCTGGTTCAGCTCCCGGAGCTGGTTGGCGGCCTCGCCGCAATCCATGCTGTGGTGCGTCCAGTAGGGCGCGGTGGTGTGCGTGTCGCGGCTGACATCGAGGCCGAAGCGCGCGCGCTGGTCAGCTAGCAGTACCGGTACGCCCTCGGCCCGCGTGCTGAAGGCGGCGAGATAGTAGAAATCGGGTGGCGTGGTGCGCAGGAAGGCCAGGGTGTCCGCCAGCGAGTCCGCCGTCTCGCCGGGGTAGCCGACGATGAGCGATACCACGCTGGTGATACCGTGACGTCGGCAGTTTTCCAGCGCGCGGGCGTTGGCCTCCACGCTGCATTGCTTGCTCATGTTGTCCAGCTGTTGCTGGTTTCCCGACTCGATGCCGATCTGCACCTGGTAGAGACCCGCGGCCTTCATGAGCACCAGGGTATCCTCGTCGCAGAGATCGTCGGCACGCGCGTAGCACAGCCAGCGCACGCGGATCCCGCGCGCGATGAGCAGCTCGCAGAAGCGACGCAGGCGTCGGCGCGGGATGGTAAACAGCGAATCCAGGCAGGTGATGGAGGTGATCCCCAGTTCGCGCACGAAGTACTCCCATTCCTCGGCCATTTTCTCCGCCGACCTGTAGCGAAAGCGATCATCCTCGAACAGGTAGGGATAGTTGCAGAAGCCACAGCGGTAGGGGCAACCGCGCACGCTCTCATAGTAGATGTGCCGCGAGCCCGTCTCGTCCAGCACCGTCTCCCAGGCGGGGCGTGGCAGATCGTCCAGCAGGCGACCGGGGGGCACGCCGCTGAAGAGCACCGTCGTGCGGCCGCGGGTTTCACAATGGCCGCCCGACGGCGGGACCAGGCGACGGAAACCACCGTGGATCCAGTCCGCCAGCGCCGGCACCAGGTACTCGCCGTAGCCCGCGGCGAGCACATCCACCGCCGGGTGCGCCCGCCAGTCCGGGTGCAGGCTGCTCACCAGCGGCCCGCCGAGGACCAGGCGTTTGCCGAAGGGCGCCAGGCGGTCGAGTATGGGCCACAGTTCGCTGCGATCACGCAGAAAAGTGGTGGAGAGAAAGATGCAGTCGCAGCGCGCCAGCAGGCGCGCGCTGCCCGCCGGATCGGCGAACAGGGCCGCCACCGTGGTGGCCTCGTCGGCGATCCCCGCCTCGCGCAGGGCGGTGCGCAATACCACCTCGGTGAGATCCGGCGTGCCATCGCTCTCCGCGGCGCTGAACATGCGTCGGCGCAGGTCGGGGCCAAGCCGCGCGCGCCGTTCCAGCCGCTCGGCGATGAGGGGCTCGGCGGTGAGGAGCTTGATCTTGGTCTCCAGCCAGCTGCCACTGGCGTAGCGGCTTTGCTGGCGCTGCTTGCGTAACACCTGGGGCAGCGAGTTGTCCTTCTCGGTCAACAGCCCGCCGGTGATCACCAGCACCCGCGGCGGCGTCATGGCCTGTTCCCCACGCGCAGGGGCGTGCCGCCCCGGGGGCCGATCAACAACATCTGGCGCTCCGGCGGCAGCGTGGGATGGACCAGTTCAAAGGAGACGTCCTGCACGCTGCGAGCAAGGATCAGTTTCAACTGGCGCATGGCCAGTGGTTCGCCGATGCACTTGCGTGCGCCGAGGCCGAAAGGGAAGAAGGCATAGGGATTGTCCAGCGTATCGCCTTGTCCATCGAAGAAACGCCAGGGATCGAACTCATCGGGCCGGGCATGGATCTCCGGGTTTCGCTGCGCCAGCCATGCCGAGGGCAGGATGGCCTGACCGCGGGCAACGGGCAGGCCCGCCACCTCGGTATCGCGCACGGCGATGCGCGTGAGGTGCATGACCACTGGATCGAGGCGCAGGCTCTCACGCACGCAGGCGGCGCAGAAACTTCGCTCGCTTTCACAGAAGGCGGCGAGATCCGACACGTCGGCGAGTTCCGTGCGCAGGGTGCCGAGCACGCGTGGATCACGATGAACGTGATAGAACAGCCAGGCGAGGCTCACCGCACCGGTGTCGTGACCGAACAGCAACAGGCTGATGACTTCATGGTAGATGTGTCGGCGTTTGCGTCCATCGCCGTGCCGGTAGAGATCTGCCAGCACACCATGCGCGTCTTCGTCATGGCACTGCGCGCGCAGGGCATCGAGCCGGGCGTCGATGAAACGGTTGAGGCGGCGACGGTTTGCCACCAGTCGTCCCCAGGGGCTCAGCCCGCCGAGACGCAGCTGCAGGGGACGCAGGAACAGGAAGAGGGGATTGGCAAAGGAATGGTAGAGGGTAGCGACGATGGCCTCGGCCTCGGACTGGGCCGCGGCATCGAGCTTGCCAAAGACCAGGCGCACGATGACGGGCAGGGTGATGTCGCGCGCCAGTTGCGCCGCGCTGACCACCTCCCCGGGGCGCAGGCGAGCGAGCACCGCGCCCGCCCGTTGCAGGGTCATGGCGTCGAAGCGGCGCACGGCCTCGTTGCGAAAGTGGGGCGCGAGAAGCTTGCGTCGCGCGCGGTGGGCCTCGCCCTCGAGAATGATCAGGCTGTCCTCGCCGAGCAGGGGACGCAGGAACCGCGTGCCCCGGCCACCGACGAGATCGGGGTTGGTGACGGTGGCGCGCACGATGGCCGGCTCGCCCGTGACCAGCGCGCGCCCCAGCGACGGCAGGCGCGTGTAGAAGGTATTGCCGTGTCGCGCCTGCGCCGCGCGCAGCACCTCGCCGGGGCGGTAGAACCAGCGGGCAAGGTGACGCAGACCGCGGGCCTTGAGCTCGGGGAAATCGGGTGAGGCCGGGGCAGGGGGCGTGCCCAGCGCGCAGGGCGGTGTGGATTCCGGCATGGCTGCGGGTTTTATACCACAGTGCCCGGGGGCGAACCACGGCGGGCCGGACACCACTTGACGCGAGCCTACGGATCGCGTCTAATACCCAAGTACTTTACTCGGGTAATCGCCGCACGAATCGTGTGGGTACTCGGGCAATTGTCTGACAGAACAACTCAGTAGCGAGGAAAAGCAATACCATGGAATTACCCCAACGTGATGGTGATGGTTATCTCACCGATATGAATGCCTGGACACCGGAGATCGGCCGCGCCATGGCCGAGGCAGACGGCATTGAGCTCACCGACGAGAAATGGGAGCAGATCCTCAAGGCGCGCGAGTTTTTTGAAGACAACGGCACGGTACCGCCCATTCGCAAGTTTGCCAAGTATATCGGCGTCGACCAGAAGGAGCTGTTCAAGCAGTGGATGACGGGGCCCATGAAGCCCATCACCAAGTACGGTGGCCTGCCCAAGCCCACCGGCTGCGTCTGATCCCCCGACGTCTCGGCACGATACCAGAAGGCCGGGTTGCCGCGAGGCGCCCCGGCCTTTTTTGATCACCCGCGGCGCACAGCCGCTGTTCAGTCGGGATCACCGACGAAGACCTGTCCCCCGTAGGCGATGAGCAGGCCCACCAGCGGCAGCACCACGCGCACGCGAAACCCCACCCCCTGCCGGCCCACCGGCCACTCCGTGCCTTCGATCACGGGGGAGAGCCAGCGCGGCAGCCTGACACCGAACAGGCGGCAGGCGGTGAGTTCGTGACGCAGGCCGACGGGATCGGCGTGCAACCGAAAACGCAGCACCAGCGGCCCGAAGCGTTCACACAGCGCATCACCTTCCTGCCATTGCCAGGTACTGAGGCGCTGGCCGGCGAAGTCACGGTGCCAGTGTTCGCGCAGGCGACCCGCGGTGTTGAAGCGATCGAAGGCCACGTACAGGGCCTGGCGCTCCCCGGCGCGGGGCAGGCCCAGCAGGCGCGCGAGGACACGCGCCGCGAGATTGCCGTGGGCCACGGCGCAGATCCCCCGAACCGCCTCCAGCTCGCCGTGCAGCCTGCGGATGGCAGCATGCAGGGAACGGAAACGCCGACCAAGGATGCTGGCGTAGAGACTGTTGGGTTGCGCGGTGCGCCAGCTGCCGTGAAGGCGCAGGGCGAGGGCGGGCTGCATCATGAGATCGACTCCCTGTGGGTGGAGGCGGACGCGTCGAGGAGATCGGCCAGCGCCCCATCGAGGTGTGGAAAGCGAAACGAATAAGCGTGTTGTTGGGCCTTCTGTGGCAGTACCTTCTGTCCACTGAGGAGCAGATCGGCCATTTCGCCCAGCATCAGGCGCAGCATGAAAGCGGGCACGCGGAAGAAGGCCGGGCGGTGCAGGGTACGCGCCAGGGTGCGGGTGAAGGTATTATTGTCCACCGGCTCCGGCGCCGTGCCGTTGACGGGTCCTTCCAGCGTGTCGTCACGCAGGCACAGATCGATGATGCCGATGAGATCGTCGATATGCACCCATGACATCCACTGCCGCCCGTTGCCCAGCGGACCGCCGAGACCGAGGCGAAACACCGGCAGGAGTTTCGCCAGCATGCCGCCCCCGCGCCCCAGCACCAGCCCCGTGCGCAACAGGCACACGCGGATACCGAAGGACGCCGCCTGGCGGGCCTCGCGTTCCCAGTCGCGACACAGGGTAGCGGCAAAGTCGTCGCCTGCGCTGTCGGTCTCGACGAAGGCCCGGGTGTCGTCACTACCGTAGTAACCGATGGCCGAACCGGAGATGAAGATCCGCGGGCGCTGCGAGTGGGTGGCGAAGAAGCGGTTGAGTTCCGCGGTGGTGCCGATGCGGCTGTCGCGCATGGCCTGCTTGCGGCGATGGCTCCAGCGCCCCTCGGTCAGGTTCTCGCCGGCCAGGTTGATGACCGCTTCGGGCTCGCAACCGGCGGCGACATCGAAGATGGAAACCAGCGCATCTACCTTGTCATGGTACTGCCGGCGCGCCCGTTGGGGATCGCGCGACTGCACCGTCACCGCGTGCCCCTGTTCGAGGAGAAAGGGAACGAGATGGCTGCCGATGAAACCGGTACCGCCGGTGATGAGTATGCGCATGATGATGCCTCCCTTGCGGTTCAGTTAATGGGTGCCTGCCTCGTGAGACATGTGAAATTCATTAGTTTCTGTCAATACAGAAATAGCAGAATATTCGGGTACCGCAAGTCTCTCAAAGGGGGTAGATCCAGATTCCTGTTTTTAATGGAGAAATTCTCTGTCTAGAGTTTGAGGGGACGCAGCGGGACCTTCATCCATTCCGGGTTCTTGCGCCAGTCATAGGCGGGATTGTCCACGTAGAGCTCCACCTCGTTGCCATCGGGATCCTCCACGTAGAGGCTCTGGCTCACGGTGTGGTCCGACATGCCGGTGATGACATAACCCTGCTCCGTGAGCAGGCGGTACTTCTCGCGCAGCGCGTCCAGGTCCTCCCCCACCTTCCAGCCCACGTGGTAGAGGCCACGTCGCGAGCCGCGCAGGGGGCCCGGCTGTTCCCCCACCTCGACGAGGAACAGTTCGTGGTGGGTGCGCCCGCCGGTGAGCATGACGCCGCGACCCTCGAAGATGCGGCCCGTCTCGGTCAGACCCACCACGTCACGGTAGAAGCGCAGCGAGCGCTCCAGCTCAGTGACATAGAACACCACATGGCCCAGTTCCACCTCGCTCACGATATATCTCCTCCACAGAGTCCCTCGATGACATTGTTCCAGGCCAGCGCCAGGTTGGCGAGATTGTAGCCGCCCCCGCCCATGGCCACCACGCGTCCGCCGCACAGTTCATCGGCGAGCCGGGTGAGGCGGCGCGCCACGTGGCCATGGAAGTCGGCCGACAGGCGCAGGTGGGTGATGGGATCGCCGGCCACGCTGTCGGCGCCGCATTGCAGCAGGATGAAAGCGGGCGCCATGCGCCGGATGAATTCCTCGCATTTCTCCCACAGGGGCAGGGCGAGCGCATCACCCGCGTCCGGGGGCAGGGGGACGTTGAGCTTGGTGCCCACGGCGGCACCGAGCCCCGTTTCCCCGGCCCGCCCGGTGCCGGGATAGAGGAAACGGCCGTCCTCGTGAAAATCGACGATGGCCAGTTGGGCATCGTCCTCGAAGCTGTAGAACACGCCGTCGCCGTGATGGGCGTCGATGTCCACGTACAGCACGCGCGCAATACCGTGGCGTCGGCGCAGGGCCTCGATGGCGACGCCGCAGTCGTTGAAGACACAGAAACCGGCGGCGGCGTCACGCCGCGCATGGTGCAGCCCGGCAATGGGCGTGAAGGCGCGTCGGCAGATCCCGTCCATGACGGCGTCCACGGCCGCCAGCGTGGTGCCCACCACGCGCGCCGCGGCGTCGAAGATCCCCGGCCTCGCGGGCGTATCGCCGGCATCGAGATAGCCCTCGCCGGCGCGGGATCGTTCCGCGACGAAGGCAAGGTAGTCCGCATCATGGAACAGGGCGAGATCCGCATGACTGGCCATGGCCGGCTCCAGGATGCGCGCCGTGCGGGCGAGATCGCGGCGTTCGAACTCCGCCCGGAAGGCGTCGTAGCGTTGCGGCCCGAACGGATGGTCTTCGCCAAAGTGATAATCACCCAGGGCCTCGCCCAGGAATACCGCGCAGCTCGCCGCCACCCGGCCGGCCTCAGCCATCGAGGCCGTTGTTCACGCCGGCCACGTCCGCCTCTTCCTCACTGAAGATTTCGGCGGCGAGACAGGGACGATGCAGGAAATAACCCTGGGCGAAATCGACGCCCATTTCCCTGAGGAGTTCGAAGGTTTCCGCCTCCTCGACGAACTCGGCGACGGTGCGTATGTTCATGACATGACCGATTTCGTTGATGGCCTTGACCATGGCGCGATTGATGGAATTGCGGTGCATGTCGCGCACGAAACAGCCATCGATCTTCAGGTAGTCCACCGGCAGGTTGGAGAGATAACCAAAGGAGGACACGCCACTGCCAAAATCGTCCAGCGCAAACTCGACGCCCAGTTTCTTCATGGCTCGCATGAAGCGCGAGGCATCGGCCAGATTGGCAATCGCCGCGGTCTCGGTGATCTCGAAGCAGATGGATTTCGGCGAGATAGACGACTGGTGCAGCAGCCCTTCCACTTCCTGCGCCAGTTCATCGGCCTTGGCCAGACTCAGTCCCGAAATGTTGATATTGACGCGCGCCTCGGGATGGGCGCGCAGGTATCCGGCAATGTTCTCGTCGCCGAGCACCCTGGCGATAACCCAGCGATCGAACTCCGGCGCCAGGTTGTAGCGTTCTACCGCGGGGAGAAAGGAGCCGGGGAAATTGATCATGCCTTCGGCGTCCATATACCGCACCAGGATCTCGTAGTGCGCCGCGCCTTCGTCGCCGGCCAGTGGGACCACCCGCTGGGCAAACAGGACCAGCTGGTCGTCGCGCATGGCGTTGTTGATCACCGATACCCAGTGCATCTGGCCATGGCGCTCGATGAGTTCCTGGTCATCGTGCTGATAGACGTGCAGGCGGTTGCGTCCGAGGTCCTTGGCGGCATAGCATGCCAGGTCCGCCGAGGCGAAGAGTTCATTGGCGGTCAGGCTCGGCTCGGTGACGGGGACGACGCCGATACTCACGCCAACCTTGAAGAGGGTATCCTCCCAGCGGAAGCTGAAGTCGCTGATCTGGCGCCGGATCTTCTCGCCAAGCTCGGCGGCCCGTTGCGGTGAACAATACGGCAGGAAAATGGCAAACTCGTCGCCGCCAAGCCGGGCCACGATATCCGACTCGCGCACGGCGGAGCGCAGCAGCAGGGAGATCTGCCGCAGCAGGGCATCACCGGCGGCATGGCCGGAGGTATCGTTGATCAGCTTGAACTGGTCGAGATCGAGGTAGAGCAGGGCATGCTGCTCGCCCTGGTGCAGTTCCTCCAGGTAGCCCCGGACGCGCGCCTCGAACTCGGCACGGTTGAGCAGATCGGTGAGAGGATCGTGGGCCGCCTGGTGACGCAGCTTGTTGGCAAGTTCACGGGCTTCGGTGACGTTCTGGAAGATGATCACGGCGCCGGTCACCCGGTTGCCGTTGTCACGAATGGGCGCAATGGAGCTCTGGATGGCAAGCCGTTGACCCTCGCGGGTCAGCAGCGCGGTGTGCTCGAGGTCGAAATAGACGCTGCCGGATACCAGGGTTTCGTCGATATGCCGCGACAGCGGCAGGCCGCTGTCCTCGTCGATGATCTGGTAGACCCGATCCGCGGGTTCGCCGATGGCATCCCGCGCCTTCCAGCCGGTGATACTCTCCGCCGCGGGATTCATGTAACGCACGCAGGCCTGGTCGTCCACGGTTATCACCCCGTCGGCGATGGACTCCAGGGTGATCCGCAGTTCTTCCTCCTGTTTGGCCAGCGCCCGCTGGCTGGCCTGGATCTGTGCGGTCATGTCGAGCAGCCCGGTGAACAGGCGCTGCATCTCGAGCGAGCCGGCATCCTGTGGGTCAAGCGGGCATTTGCCGTTCTCCGTGAATGCATTCAGCGCATTGACGAGGCGTGCCACCGGGCGAGTGAAGAAACGCTGGAAGAAAAGGGCAAGCAGAAAGGAAATGATCAGAAGCACCGGCAGGGCCACGAGAAGGCGCTGCATGAAGGCGGCAAAGGTCGCGTCGAACTCCCGCAGGGAGATGCGGAAATAGGCCATGCCGTAGGTCTCGCCATCATAGGTAACGGGGATGTAGATCTCGGCATGGCCCCGGCGGACGCTCACGGCCGCCTCGGCGGGGAAGGGCGGTGCGATACGCGCCGCCGGATCGCGTGACCAGGCCAGCAAGGCCTTGCCATGGCGATAGAACACTGCATTTTTCATTTCCGGAAAGGCCTGCAGCTTGCGCACCATGTCGGCCGTGGTATCGGCGGAATCCAGCACCACGCTGCGTACGAAGTCCTGCGCGAGCACCTCGGTGGCAGTGCGCGCAGCCTGCAGGGCATGCTCCTGCGACTGCTTGTATTGCAGGTGGATGAACAGGGCCGACATGATGAGCAGCACGGCGAAGGCTGCCGCAAAGATCACCAGGGTCAGCTGGACGCGAATACTGAACCTGTTCAGCGCTTCGCCGGTCATGGCGACCCCTGTTCCGCTTCCACCGGCAGCTGGGGATCGTTGCCCCATTCCAGCCAGGCCCCGTCATAGACGGCGACCCTGTAGCCGAGGTTGCGCAAGACCAGGTAGGTGAGGGCCGACTCGCGTCCCCGGTTGCAGTAGGTGATGATGTGGTGCTGTTTGCCCAGCGCCGCATAGAGGGACTGCAACTGCCGCCCCGGGCGTATGTGCCGGATCCCCGCCTCCTCGCGCAGGTTTTCGCTGGCGGGAATGTTGACCGCGCCGGGGATATGCCCCGCGCGGCTGGCCCCGCTCTCGCGGCCCAGGTAGTGACTGCGCGGGCGCGAGTCGATGATGACCACCTCCGGGTTGTCCAGCGCGAGGCGCGTACTGAGTTGCGTCGCCAGTCGCTCGGGGACCATGCCCGGCACGTAATCGCTGGCCGGCCGACTCACCGTTTCCCTGGACAGCTTGCCGCCGGCCCGGCGCCAGGCCGGCAGGCCGCCTTCCAGTACCGATACGTCCCGGTGGCCATAGACCTCCATGACCCAGAACAGATGTGCGGCGTTGAGCAGACTGCCGTCGTCATAGATCACCACGTAGTCGTCGTTGCGCACGCCGAGCCGGCTGAAGAGGCGACGGAAGCGGGCAGGAGAAACAATGCGGCTGCGGTTCGCGCCGCTGCCGAAGCTGTTTTCCACCGGAAAGCTGAGCGCCCCCGGGAGATGGGCCTCGCGGTAGGCCCGGACATCGCGCGCGTCGATGAAGGTCAGGCGCCGCCCCGTCGGTGTACCCCGCAGGGCCAGCACCTGCTCGGCCTGTGCCAGGGGGCGAATGGCGGGTGGCGCCCCCGCCGCGACGGCATGGCCGAGGATCCCGCCAAGCAGCCCAAGGAGCACTGTGGTGAACATCAATGCATGGCGTGGCACGCTTTTCCCCGGCATCACCCTCAACTTCATCCCTGCCATCCTAGCATATCCGGCCTCGCTTGCAGTGATGTCCCGGAGGGCGTGTTACGAGAAAAATCCCGGCTAAAACACTCTGTAAACGCGGTCAGTGCGCCCGGGGGCTGGCCTGCGGGACGTCCGGCAGGCCAGCGATGCGCCAGGCCTCCTCGGGCGTGCGGAAGAGATGTTCGATGCAGTGGTCTTCGAGCTGGGCCAGGGCACAGATGGCGTCAAAGTCCGGGCGGGTGCCGTGTTCGTGGTAGTAGCGGCGCAGCGTCCAGATCACCTCCCAGTGATCCGGCGTCAGGACCTCGAGACCATCTCGCAGGGCAATGGCGGCGGCCATTTCCTTGCTCCAGCGCCGGGGTTCGGCGAGGAAGCCGCGCTCGTCAAAGGGTATTCGGGCTTGCGTCATGACTGGACCTCCCCCACGCGGGCACATGGCAAACTGACGGCGGCAGGCGTCCACGGACTGGCCGTTTGCGGGAAAGCCAGGACACCCATGTACCCGCCACCGCGGACGTGCCCCTTATCCATAAGAATAGGTCAGAAATGCCGTCCTGCAAGCGGCGCGCACCCGGGGCCGCTCGGGGTAAGCCGGGCCGAACGAGACGTGAAAATATCACAATGGGCCCGGTAATTTTGCGCTCTCCCCTCACCGCCTCCGGCCGTTGGTACAGGCACAGGACACCAAGATGCAATCCAGACCAACCATATCGGGGGACAGGAAAATGAAAGGAACCACACCATTCATCTCAGCGCTTGCCATGTCCGTTGCCCTTGTCGGCGCGGCCGCCGCGGACGAATTCGATCTCGCCATGGCAGGAGAGGACTGGCAGCGTAACCGTCTGCTGGCGCCCAGCGAGGCGCAGCGCGCACAGGAAGCGGAGGGCGCGGTGATCATCTACCAGGGGCTGCGCGACGTGGATGTGGAACAGGCCATGAACGAGGAGTTCGACCGCCTGGAGCACATGATGTTCGTCGATACCGTCGTCACCAACGCGGACGGCGAACCGGCCATCGACCCGGACACGGGCCGGGTACTCACTGAGTCCGATGACTGCTGAGGGACCACAGGGAAACGGGCCAAGGAAGGCCTGGATGAAGGCTCGCCGGCGAAAGGAATGCAGGAGCCGGCCGCCGCTCACCAGGCCGGAGGCAGCTTGCGCTTGATGGTAATGATGCGGTTCTCGATGCTGAGATAATCGCCGCGGGTCAGATCCTTGAGGATCCGGCTGACCATTTCGCGCGAAGAACCCACGATATTGGCGATATCCTGGTGGGTGAGCTTCTGCTCGATCACGCGCGTGCCGTCCTCCTTTTCCACCGCCAGCTCCTGCAGCGTGTGGGCCACGCGTCCGTAGACATCGTTGAGAGACAGGTTTTTGATGCTTTCCGTAAGACCGCGCACCTGCTTGATGAGCGCGGCGATGAGATTGAAGGCCATTTCCGGGTGCAGCTTGAGGCACTCGCGGAAATCCTGCTTGGTGATGGCCATGGCACGCATGGGCGTGAGCGTCACGACACTGGCGGAGCAGGGCTCATCGTCCACCAGCGACAACTCGCCGAAATATTCCCCGGGTCCCATGATATTGAGGATGGCCTCCTTGCCGTCCGCGTCGCTGACATAGACCTTGACCTTGCCTTCGACGATGACGTACAGGGAGCTGGCCACGTCACCCTCATTGAGCAACACCGCGTTGGGGGGATAGACCCGCAGCGAGCTGTGGGCGGTGAGGGCCTCGGTTTCTTCCGAGGCCAGTTCATCGAACAGATGCACACGATGGAGCATGGTTTTCACGCGCTCACAGTTGTTGTGGATCCTGTTTTGCCTGGCGTGGGGGGAATGTGGGAAATAGTAGCCCTTTCCACGATTCGGCGCCATAACCCTGTCCTACTAAATACGTGTTCCGAATCCCCGATCAACTGAGAATAACCGGATTGCCCTATCTGCCCGTCTCTCGCCGGGGTGGTGTTTACGGACACGCGGTACATACGTCCCTGTACGCTCGACAGCCGCTTCCCTGCGGCTGACGGTCCGTAAACGCCGCCCCGGAGAGAGTTCGACGTCTGTAAACTGTAGTGGAATTCGGAACACGTATTTAGGCGAACCCGGCCCCTTTGCTGGAAACAGTCATGTTCTCGACGGCAGGCCGGTTGCTCGTCATTAGGACATAGTCATTGTTACCGAGACGGGCAGATGCAGGTAGCCAACCCGGGCTATGGTCTGGTGAATACTACGAAACCGGCGCGCCACAATCTCACGGAAAGGGGTATCGCCGATTCGTAATCTGTTCCCAAGCTGAATGGCAGCGAATCAAAGGAAATGATCAGGGAATGCCAGCATGACACCTTCACACACATTCAAATTTATCGCTTTTGCCGGACCGATGGTCGCGGCCTCCTTCACGGCCCAGGCTGCGGAGCCTGTTTTTCGCACCATGGAAACCTCCTGGCAAATGACGCGCCTGTTTGCGCCTGGAGCAGCCGCGCTGGCGCAGGAAGCCCGGGGTACCGTCGTCATCTACGAGGGGATCCGCGACGTGGACGTGGAACGTGCCATGGACGAGCAGTTCGAGCGCCTGGAACACATGATGTTCGTCGGTACCGTGATAACCAGCGAAGACGGCGAACCGCTGCAGGATCCGGAAACCGGCAAGCTAAAAACCGAAGATGACGACTGCTGAATCCCCGCCGGGT
Source organism: Chromatiales bacterium (assembly GCA_027005735.1). Taxonomy (GTDB): domain Bacteria; phylum Pseudomonadota; class Gammaproteobacteria; order CAMYNG01; family CAMYNG01; genus HyVt-448. Next base: position 13,138 of record JALTLF010000163.1, read on the forward strand.
CGGGGCAGGGCCGTCTTCAGCCGGCGATCTTCGACACCAGCAGACGCTCGGCAGCAAGCTTGCTGGCAAAGTCCTCGGCCTCCAGTGGCTTGCTGAAGAGAAAGCCCTGCACCACCTCGCAGCCCTGTTCACGCAGGATGTCGATCTGCGTGGTCTCCTCCACGCCCTCGGCCACCACCTCCAGGTTGAGACTGTGGGCGAGGCTGGCGATGGCGGTGGTAATGGCGGTGTTCTTCTCGCTCTGATCGATATTGTGGATAAAGGAGCGGTCGATCTTCAGCGTATCCACGGGGAACTGGCTGAGGTAGCTCAGCGAGGAATAACCCGAGCCGAAATCGTCGATGGAAAGCCGCACCCCCATGGCCTTGAGTTCCATCATGATCTCGATGGCCGAATCCGCGCTCTGCATCAGCAGACTCTCGGTGAGTTCCAGCTCCAGGTACTGCGGATCGAGCTCGCTCTCGCGCAGGGCCTCGCGTACCGACTTGACCACCGCGCGGCTGGAAAACTGGCGCGCCGAGACGTTCACCGACACCACGATGGGTTCCATGCCTGCCTCCTGCCAGGCCCTGTTCTGACGGCAGGCGGTTCGCAGCACCCAGTCCCCCACCGGCGTGATGAGGCCGGTGCTCTCGAGGAAGGGAATGAAGCTGTTGGGCGGAATGAGGCCGTTCTCCGGGTGCTGCCAGCGCAACAGGGCCTCTACGCCGACTATGCGGTTGTTCGCCAGGTCGACCTTGGGCTGATAGTGAAGCCGAAACTGATCTTCCTCCAATGCACGCTGCAGGGCGGTCTCCAGTTCCAGGCGATCCAGCGCGCGTTCGCTCATGTCGGCGGTATAGAACTTGTAACAGTTGCCACCGGCCTGCTTGGCCTGGTACATGGCGGCGTCGGCATCGCTGATCAGGCGCTCGCTCTCGCGGGCATTGTCGGGATACAGGGCGATGCCGATACTGGCATTGACGATGACGTCATGGTTGCGCAGGTTGATGACCCGCGAGAGGGAATTCACCAGGCGGCGGGCCACGTGGGAGACATCCTCGGGCCGTCCCACGGAACGCAACAGGACGGTGAACTCGTCACCGCCGATACGGTACACGCGGTCATGATCGCGAATACAGTTACGGATGCGCTTCGCGGCGACGCGCAACAACTCGTCGCCGGCATCGTGGCCGAGGCTGTCGTTGATGAGCTTGAAGCGATCGAGATCGATGAACAGCACGGCGAAACTGTTCTGCGCGGCCCGCGCATCGTCGAGGACTTCATCGATCTGCTCGAGGAAACTGAGGCGGTTGGGCAGGCCGGTGAGGCCGTCGTGATAGGCGAGGTGGCGGATCTCCTCGTCGTTCTGCCGCTCCTTCTCTTCCATGCCACGGTAACGCGCCCCGGCACGCTGCAGCATGACGCGCATGGCCAGGTACACGGTGAAGAGGGTCAACAGGATACCAAGGCCCATATATAAAGTGTTGCGCCGGGTGGCGCTCAGCAGGGCCGTGACATCCGAGCCCACCGCCAGCACGCCATCCACCGAGCCGCCCGTGGCCGTGGAGACGGGCACGTAACTCACCAGCAACTCCTGCACCGTCGCGCCGTCGCGCAGGGTGGCGATGTGGCTGGCCACGCTACCGGCCCGTGCCGCCACGAAGCCACGGTCGGCGAGCACATCGCGACCGATCTGCCGCGGGTCCAGGGCGAATACCGTGGTGCCGGCACTGTTGTAGATGTGCAGGCGGGCCACCTCCAGCCGCGCCATCTGGGCCAGCACGTCCTCACGCAGACGCGCGGTCTCCGGGCGGCTCGCCAGTTCGATGGCGGGAATGGCGTCGGTCTGCCGGATGTAGGCAGCGTGGCGCGGCCACAGGGTATGGGCGAGAGAGCGCGCCACGGCCGCGTTGCTGCGGCCTTCGCGATTGATCACATCGCCCAGGCTGAGCTGGTAGTGGAAGTAGGACAGTATGGCAGTCGCACTGAGGATGCCGATGAAACTCAGCACCGTAAAAT
>JALTLF010000164.1 GCA_027005735.1 Chromatiales bacterium
TCGTGGACCTTGCGGATGAAATGCTGGAGCATCTTCTCGGTGACGGTGAAGTCGGCGATGACGCCGTCGCGCATGGGCCGGATGGCGACGATATTGCCCGGCGTGCGGCCGAGCATGCGCTTGGCCTCGGCGCCGACGGCGGCGATGCTCTTCGGCCCGCCCGGTCCGCGTTCCTGGCGGATGGCCACTACCGAGGGTTCATTGAGGACGATACCCTGGCCACGCACGTAAATGAGCGTGTTGGCGGTGCCGAGGTCGATGGATACGTCGTTGGAAAACAGGCCGCGCAGGCGATTGAATACCATGTGGGTTCCAGTTCAGGTCGTTGAAAGAGAATGCGACTGCATTACTATAATAAATAAGGTGTAATTAAATAATACTACGGGCTTTTGAGCAAGAAGGCATCTGTGATACCGTTGCCATTTTTCGGCCCCCGGAGCTTCCCGGCCCCCTCAGGAAACGCAGGAGCAGCAGGCCCCCATGTCACTGGAGAAGAAAGACGTCGAGCGCATCGCCCACCTCGCCCGCCTGGCGGTGGACGAGGCCGACATCCCCGATTATGCCCGGGATCTGGGCAATATCCTCGATCTGGTCGCCCAGATGGACGCCGTGGACACCACCGGGGTGGCGCCCATGGCCCATCCCATGGAGGTCAGCCAGCGCCTGCGCCCCGACGAGGTCACCGAGACGGATCAGCGCGAACGCTTCCAGGCCATCGCGCCGAAGGTGGAAAATGGCCTCTACCTGGTTCCGCAGGTCATCGAGTAGGCCCGCCGAGGCGGACTGGCCCGGAACGGGCCGCGTAACACGATTTTTCAGGATCCCGCATGCACAACATGACCCTTGCCCAGCTGGCCGCCGCCCTGCAGGAAGGCCGTTTCTCCAGCGAGGAACTGACCCGCGCCCTGCTGGCGCGCGCCCGGGAACTGGATGCCGGGCTCAACAGCGTGGTGAGCTTCGCCGAGGAACAGGCGCTGGCCCAGGCGCGCGAGGCCGATGCCCGCCGTGCCGCCGGCGAGAGCGGGCCGCTGCTGGGCATCCCGCTGATGCACAAGGACATCTTCTGCACCGACGGCCTGCGCACCAGTTGCGGCTCGAAGATGCTCGACAACTTCGTCGCCCCCTACGATGCCACGGTGGTGGCGCGCCTCGCCGCGGCGGGCATGCCCATGCTGGCCAAGACCAACATGGACGAGTTCGCCATGGGCTCCAGCAACGAAACCAGTTTCTACGGGCCGGTGAAGAATCCATGGAACCCCGACACCGTGCCGGGCGGTTCCTCCGGCGGCTCGGCCGCGGCGGTGGCCGCGCGCCTGGTACCGGCGGCCACCGGCACTGACACCGGCGGCTCCATTCGCCAGCCGGCCTCCCTGTGCGGCGTCACCGGCCTCAAGCCCACCTATGGGCGCGTCTCGCGCTGGGGCATGATCGCCTTCGCCTCCAGCCTCGACCAGGCCGGTCCCATCACGCGTACCGCGGAAGACGCCGCCCTGCTGCTTGGCGCCATGGCCGGTTTCGACGAACGCGATTCCACCAGCCTCGACGAGCCGGTGCCCGACTACAGCGCGACCCTCAACGAGGACATCCGGGGACTGAAGATCGGCCTGCCGAAAGAATACTTCGGCGACGGGCTCGATGCCGAGGTGGGCGCCCGCGTGCAGGCGGCCATCGAGGAATTCACCCGCCTCGGCGCCGAGGTGGTGGAGATCAGCCTGCCCAACACGCACCTCGCCGTGCCGGTGTACTACGTGGTGGCGCCGGCGGAGTGTTCCTCCAACCTGTCGCGCTTCGACGGCGTGCGTTTCGGTTACCGCTGCGAAGACCCGCAGGACCTGGAAGATCTCTACAAGCGCAGTCGTGGCGAAGGTTTCGGCGCCGAGGTCAAGCGCCGCGTCATGATTGGCACCTACGCCCTGTCAGCGGGCTACTACGATGCCTATTACCTCAAGGCGCAGCAGATCCGCCGCCTCATCCGCGACGATTTCCTGCGCGCCTTCGAAGACGTGGACGTCATCATGGGACCGACCTCTCCCTCGGTGGCCTTCCGCCTCGGCGAGAAGACCGCCGATCCGGTGAGCATGTACCTCTCGGACATCTACACCATCGCCGTCAACCTCGCCGGCCTGCCGGGCATGTCCGTGCCCTGCGGCTTCGCCGAGGACCTGCCGGTGGGACTGCACATCGTCGGCAACTATTTCGACGAGGCGCGCCTGCTCAACGTCGCGCACCGCTACCAGCAGGTGACGGACTGGCACCAGCAAACCCCGGCGGGGTTTGAGTAGCGAGTTTCGAGTGGCGAGGGACGGTAAGATCAGGTTTCCGGTGTTTTATTCACAGAAGACATGAAGTGGCATGATGACAGATCAAAAACGAAGCAGTGGCATAAAGCTACGACAATGTGCGGAATCTGCCGTGTTTTTCCTCGCTACTCGTTACTCGCTACTCGGTACTGAATGATGGATTGGGAACCCGTCATCGGGCTGGAAATTCACACCCAGCTTGCCACGAAGTCGAAGATCTTCTCCGGCGCGTCCACGGCCTATGGCGCCGCGCCCAACACCCAGGCCTGCGCCGTCGATCTTGGTCTGCCCGGGGTGTTGCCGGTGCTCAACGAGGCGGTCGTCACCATGGCCATCAAGTTCGGGCTCGCCATCGAGGCCGAGATCGCGCCGCGCTCGGTGTTCGCGCGCAAGAACTATTTCTATCCCGACCTGCCCAAGGGTTACCAGATCAGCCAGTACGAGCTGCCCATCGTCGGCCGCGGCCACGTGGACATCGAACTGGAGGACGGCACGCGCAAGCGCATCGGCATCACGCGCGCGCATCTCGAAGAGGACGCCGGCAAGTCACTGCACGAGGACTTCCACGGCATGACCGGCATCGATCTCAACCGCGCCGGTACGCCGCTGATTGAGATCGTCTCCGAGCCGGACATGCGTTCGGCGGCCGAGGCGGTGGCCTACATGCGCAAGATCCACGCCCTGGTGCGCTACCTCGGCATCAGTGACGGCAACATGCAGGAGGGTTCCTTCCGTTGCGACGCCAACGTCTCGGTGCGTCCTGTCGGCGAGGAGAGGATGGGCACGCGCAGTGAGCTGAAGAACATCAACTCCTTTCGTTTCGTCGAGCGCGCCATCGAGATCGAGATCGAACGCCAGATCGAGATCCTGGAGGGGGGCGGTGAAGTGGTGCAGGAGACGCGCCTCTACGACGCCGAGCGGGACGAAACCCGTTCCATGCGTTCCAAGGAAGAGGCCATGGACTACCGCTATTTCCCCGATCCCGATCTGCTGCCGGTGGAGATCACGGCCGATGAAATTGAAGCGGTGCGCGCCACCTTGCCCGAACTGCCGGACGCCCGGCGCGCGCGCTTTGAAAGCGAGTACCAGCTGTCCGCCGACGATGCCGCCTTCCTCACCGCTGCGCGCGAGACGGCCGAGTTCTACGAGGCCACCGTGGCCGCCTGCGGCGATGCGCGCCTGGCCGCCAACTGGGTGCGCGGCGAACTGTTCGGTTATCTCAACCGCGAGAACCGCGACATCACAGACAGCCCGGTGAGCGCCGCCATGCTGGGCGCCCTGATCAGGCGCATCCAGGATAACACCATCTCCGGCAAGATCGCCAAGGAGGTGCTGGAGGCCATGTGGAAGGGCGAGGGCGAGGCGGATGCCATCATCGAGGCCCGCGGCCTGCGGCAGATCACCGACACCGGCGCCATCGAGGCCGAGGTGGATCGCGTCATCGCCGAGAACCCGAAACAGGTGGAACAGTACAGGGGCGGCAAGACCAAGCTCATGGGCTTCTTCGTCGGCCAGGTGATGAAGGCCACCGGCGGCAAGGCCAACCCAGCCCAGGTCAATGAGTTGATCAGGAAGAAACTTGGCGGCTGATGGCGGGTCAGATACCACATGACCGCCGGTACCGCCGGCAAGCCCCGAGGTAACAGCGATGCGGGATCCCCGTCCGAGTTTTCGACACCTGTGGAAACAGTCCTTTCTTTTCCAGTTCGTGGTGCTGGCCTTCCTGATCTTCGGCAGCCGCTCGGTGCTGGCCGACTGGAACTACGTCCCCAGCGGCTCCATGAAGCCCAGCATCATCGAAGGTGATGCGGTCTTCGTCAACCGCATGGCCTACGATATCCGCGTCCCCTTCACCACGGTATCGCTGTGGCATCGGGACGACCCGCGGCGCGGCGATGTGGTCATCCTCTATTCGCCCGCCGACGGCGAGCGGCTGGTGAAGCGCGTGGTGGCGCTGCCCGGCGACAGCGTCGCCCAGCGCGGGGGCGTCCTGCTCATCAACGGTCGGCCACTGGACTATCGGCCGCGCGAGGCCGAGGGCTTGCTGCCCGCCGACGAGAATGCCCGCCACCTGTTCTATACCGAGGCACTGGGTGAGCACGCGCACGGCATCATGCTCGACGCGCACGGCCTCCAGAACCACGACTTCGCCCCGCTGGTGGTGCCCGCGGAACACTATTTCGTCATGGGCGATCACCGCGACAACAGCGCCGACTCGCGCTACTTCGGCGTCGTGCCGCGCGACCGGATCCTGGGTCGTGCCGTCGTGGTACTCGTCTCCTTCGACCCGGCGCACGCCTTCTCCCCGCGCTGGTCACGTTTCTTCGCCCCCCTTCCCTGATCTGCCGTGCAGGGACTCACAAGCCTGTCGCACCATGAGTAACAGCGACGTCCTGCAACGCTTTTTGTTCGAGCACGCACCGGTGCGGGGTGTCAGCGTGCGCCTCGAGGCGACCTGGCAGGCGGTGCTGGCGCGCCACGACTACCCGCCGCCCGTGCGTCAACTGCTCGGCGAACTGATCGCAGCCGTGGCGCTGTTGTCGGCGACGCTCAAGTTCGAGGGGCGCCTGGTGGCGCAGTTGCAGGGCCATGGCCCCGTGACCCTGCTGGTGGTGGAGGCCACCAGCGCGCGTACCCTGCGCGCCATTGCCCACTGGAACGCGGAACCGGAGGACTACGATCTGCCCGCCCTGCTGGGGGATGGCCGCCTGGTGATCACCGTGGAACCGGAGAATGGCGGTGAGCGCTACCAGGGGATCGTCGAGCTGGCGGGGGACTCGGTGGCCGAGACCATGAGCAACTATCTCATGCAATCGGAACAACTGGGCACCCACGTGTGGCTGGCCGCTGACGAGAAACAGGCCGCCGGTCTCCTGATCCAGAAACTGCCCGGCGACGAGGTGGTGGCGGACGCCGATCTCTACAACCGTGTCGTGCACCTCACCGAGACCGTTAGCCCCCCTGAACTGCTCGGCCTGTCCGCCGAGTCACTCATCAAGCGCCTGTATCACGAGGAAGACGTGCGCCTGTTCGAGAGCGAGCCGGTGTGTTTCCGCTGTACCTGCAGCCGCGGGCGGGTCGCCGATATGCTGCGCAGCCTGGGCAGCGACGAGGTGCACGCCATCCTGCTGGAACAGGACCAGGTGGAAGTGGCCTGCGAGTTCTGTAACCAGAAGTACCGCTTCGACGCGGTGGACGTGGAACAGTTGTTTGCCACCGACATGTCACCGGGCACACCGGGCACGTTCCACTAGACGATCTGGTCTCCAGGCGCCCGGTTCCCGCCTGATCGCTCTAACGACAGTTGACCCCCGTGCGACGGATGGTATTCAGCAGCTCGTCCGAATGCCAGTCGCCTGCCCCGATCAGGCGGGCAACGATCAGACCATCGGGCCCGATCAGGTAGGTCGTTGGCAGGACGCGGATCTCCCAGGCACGGCGCAGGGCAAGGTTGTTGGCATGGATGACCGGCAGCGTGAGGCCATGTTCCTGTACGAAGCGTTCCACTGGCTGGCTATCACCGGGGTCGGCTGCCACCGTAACAATGCTCAGCTGGCGGGGATCACAGGACGCCTCCAAGGCCTGCAGGGCTGGCAATTCCACGATACAGGGGCCACACCAGGTGGCCCAGAAATGCAGGAGCAGTGTTTGCCCACGGTAGTCGTCGAGTCGCACCGGCCGGCCATGCAGATCGGCCTCGACGAACGTGGGTGCCAGACGGTGTTCGACGGGAAACTGCCAGCCTGGCGTCCTGCCTGCACCTGCCACCAGGGGACAGATCAACAGAACGGAAAGAATAAAAGGGCGCAATCCCCCCTGCGGCCAGATCAATGGCAGGGGGGCTGCGCAAGTACCCAACCAACGCGAGAGGATGTGGTTAGCGGGCATTTTGGGACAGGTAGGACAGGATACGTTGTCGCTCATCGTCACCGAGCGGCGCATGTCCACGCTCCTGCATACGTCTTTCCATCAGGGCCACCACATGCCGCCACTGCTGTGCGGTATGGCGTGCGGGGTGGGGAAGGGCATGGCAGGCGGAACAACGCGTATTGAATACCTGGCGTGTCTGCGCGTCTGTGGGAGGCATGCTCTGTTCCTGGGTGGCACAGGCAGAATTCAGGATGAGGGCAATCGTCGGCAGGATCAGTTTTCTCATGGCTGTCTCCGGTAATGTCTGCTCAGAAACCGAGGCGGCTGGGGGCCGGTGCATCGCTACCCGTATAGCGCACACTCCTGCGCGTCGGTAGTTCATAGAACCACGTCAGCATGATGCGATAGTCGGTTTCCAGTTGCGGGCCGTTGAGATCGCGATACAGGGGTAGCGAGAACTGCGCATCGACGACATGCAGTGGGGCGGGTTGCCACTGGATGCCAAAAGTTGCAAAGGCCTGAGTGCCACCATAGTTGTTTGGGTCCCAGAGGGGACTCATATAGGGTGAGGCGGGATCGCCCTGTACCGCGTGTCCCGAGGCACCAGTCAGGGCTTCGTCTGCTTCACCACGGATGCGGCCCTGGTGATGGAGATTGAGCTGCGCCTGCCACAGGAAGTCATGGCGGATCTGGTACATGCTGTAGAAATCGATACGTGTCTCGTTGCCGAGGCGGTAACCGCGATCGTTGTCCTCGATACGGGCGGTGTACATGGCATTGATGCCCCACCACCAGGGTGAACGCGATGCCTGGTAGAGAATGCCGATGGCAGGGTCGAAGGTTCCCGAGCCCAGTTGCATGCCATAAGGCAGGAGTTCCGTCTGACGCATGGCAAGCGGGTGAGTGGTGTTGCGTTCGTCGATGGAACCCGTGGGAATGCTCAGACCAAGGAACAGTGAAGCCTGGCGTGTGGGCATGAGGGGATCATTGGCAAACAGGCGGTACTTGGCCATCAGCATGATATCGGCCAGACCGTCGGATTCCATGGTGTAGCCACTAAGGCCGGTGAGGGTCTGCATGGCGGCATTGAATTTCATGTCCATGTGGTTGTCCTTCCACATGGCCATGATGCCGGCGAAGAAATCATCGCTGAAACTGTAGCCCACCGTGAGGTTGAGCATACGCATGTCCATGGAAAGGGGGGCGGCCATGTACTTGCCCGCTGCCGGCATGCCGAGGATGCTGTCTATGTCGATGGCGTCGGTACCGTCGCGCAGACCTTCCATGTGCATCAACATGGGACTGACCTTAAAGCGAAACTCCCAGGTCTCGGGTACGCCACCGCCGGGGATATTCATGGGCATATTGCCGCCACACTTCCCGCAGCACAGACCGACGTAGGCACTGGCTGTCGGTCCCCATAGCAGGAGGACAACGAACAGAAGTGCAGTGGTTTCCCGAGTAGAATACTGTGATAAAGTTTGTCGTGGTGTCATGGTGTTCCACCTGCTTGCTATATGGCCTGGTAGCGAGACTAATGCCGATTTTCCCTGCTGAAAATGTGACATGATGTCGCGCGACAATTTGTCGCATCCCCTGTGTCACGCCCCCGTAGCTGGTAAACTTCTCATTACAGGTAGTGATCAACACATTCCATGGATCACCATAACGACGACAGTACATTGCCATCCACGCAGGAGAGCGAAATGCGCGCAGCGCGGCAGCACCTGCGACTGCTTTTCCTGTTGCGTAACATCGCCCTTGGCGGGCAGGTGGCGGCATTCGTCGTTGCCATTGTCTACCTGCACATGCGCTTGCCTTATGTACCGGCCATGGTGGTGATTGGTGTCATGGTGGGATTCAATCTCTGGACTCGCTATCGTTCCCGACATGCGACGAAGATCGGCGAAGGTGAGCTGTTCCTGCAATTATGCATGGATGCCATCAGCCTGACCGTGTTGTTGTATCTTGCCGGCGGTGCCACCAACCCTTTCACCGCCCTGTATCTTTTGCCCATCACTATTTCGACGATCATTCTTCCCGCGCGCTTTACATGGCTGCTGGTTGGTTTGACGGTGCTTTGTTATTCCCTGTTGATCCCGTTCAACATTCCCCTGCCCATGAATCATGACCTGCATGCCGCCAATACGGAGTTCAATCTGCATGTGCTTGGCATGTGGCTGGGATTTATCCTCAGTGCAGGCCTGGTTGCCTTCTTCGTGGTGCGCATGGGGGAATCACTGCGCCGCCAGGAGAGTCTGATCAACCAGCAGCGCGAGGAGAGCCTGCGCAATGAACGATTGCTCGCCCTGGGCACGCAGGCGGCGACCACGGCCCATGAACTGGGTACGCCCCTGCAGACCATCTCCCTGTTGATCGATGAGCTGGGGGAGTCCATTACCGACGAGGCGCAGACGACGGAGATCCTGGCGACCCTGAAGATGCAGGTGGAACGGTGCAAGAATGCACTGGCAGAGTTGTCGGCGGTGGCGGGCAATCCGGCGGCCACCTCCGGGGGGCTGATGGCAGTGGAAGAGTTTCTTGACGAATGGCAGGCTGGCTTGCAGGCATGCAATATGCGCATTACGCCGGGCGTGGTCTGTGGCAAGGGGCCGCCGGCCTGTTTCCTGCTGGTGGACCGGATGCTCTACCAGGCCCTCAATAATCTGGTCGACAATGCCGTGCGAGCCTGTGCACACCATGTTGCCGTGGCGGTGGAGTGGGATGAAGGTGTGCTCAGTATTGTTATTGAAGACGACGGCCCGGGTATGAACGAGGCAATCCTGCGCCTGTCATACACAGGCCCGGTGGATACCGGGAAAGGTGGCATGGGGATAGGTCTGTTTCTCAGTCGCGCGGTCATCGAGCGTTTCGGCGGCCGACTGGCTTTTCGTGACAGGGAGAGTGGCGGTACGTGTGTCGAGGTTGTGTTACCGGTTCGGCAACAGAACGAGGAAACGGAGGATAGCAGATGGTGAAATCGGGCCTGCTGCTTGTGGACGACGATGAAGTATTTTGCCAGACCATGGCGCGTGCGCTGACACGCTATGGGTTCGATGTGGTGATCGCCAGTTCCTCGCATGAAGCGCTCGAACGTGCAGATGGCACGAGCTGTGGTGTTATCGATCTGCGTATCGGCCAGGACTCGGGGCTAAGTCTAATCGCAGAACTGCGCCGACGGTACCCGGGCATGAAACTTGTTGTGTTGACGGGTTTCGCCAGTATCGCCACGGCCGTCGAGGCAATAAAACTTGGTGCCACTCACTATTTGACCAAGCCGGCGGATGCCGCGGAGATCGTTGCCGCCTTTGGTAGGGAGAGGGGGGATAGCAGCGCGGAGATCAGCGAGACCCCCATGTCGGTAAATCGCCTCGAGTGGGAGCACCTGCAACGTGTCCTCGCCGAGCATGACGGCAACATCTCCGCTGCCGCGCGTGCCATGGGGATGCATCGTCGTACGCTACAGAGGAAACTGCAGAAGAAACCCGTGCGCCGTTGAAGGTGTGCCCTAAGTTCCAAGTGCCCGTGCCGCGTAGCGGATCTCGTCGCGCGCCTGGTTGAGGATTTCCAGTGAGCCGTCGGCGCCCAGCTTGCTCACCGGCAGCTTGCGGAAGGCCGGCATGTCCGTCATGGCAGGCAGATCGTCGGGGCGTTGCGGATTGCCGAACAGGGCATGCATCTGGGCGACGATGACGATGTCACAGTAGTCGATGGCATCGCCGGTATCGCGCAGCCAGTCCTCGGCGTGCTCGGGCACGGCGGCGATCTCCGGATCGAAGTTCCACCGGTGCAGCACCATGGAGCCCAGCATGCCTCGCAGGGAGGCAAGGCAGTGCGTCAGCAGGGCGGGCTGCGCCACCAGTTCGGCGTAGTTGCCGGCATAACGCAGGAGGATCAGCTCGCCGATGTCGTGGGTGAGGCCGGCGAGCATGGCCTTCTCTGGGGAGATGCGCGGCGTCACACCGCCGAGCACGCCGGCGATGGCGGCGATGTGGCGGCTGTGCGCCCACAGATCCTTGATCTGCCGCCGCAGCGGCGCCCGCTCGTCGGCAAAGACGCTGTTCATGGCCAGGCAGGTGACCAGGTCGCGCACCGTATCGAGGCCGAGGCGCGAGATGGCGGCGTGGCAACTGTCCACCGGCTTGTGGTGGACGAAGGCCGCCGAGTTGGCGATCTGGATGATGCGCGCGGTAATGCTGGGTTCCACCTGCAGGATCACCGCCAGCTTGTTGACGCTGACGTTCTCGTCCGCCACCGCGGCGCGCACGCGCCACACCACGTCGGGCAGGGAGGGCAACTCCACGGTGCCGGCCCCAAGCTCCTCCATGATCTGTTCGGTTAGCTGTCGTACCGCTTCCATCACCACGCGTCCTGTTGTTATTGTCTCGCGGTTTCGGCTGTGTCGGCCGTCGCGGCGCCCGACTTTAACCCGCCCCGTGCGAAAGTCGCCCTCAGCCCGGCCCGTCCCCGCCGCACACGGGGCAGGCCGGATCCTTGCGCAGTTTCATGCTGCGCCATTCCATGCGCATGGCGTCGAGCAGCAACAGGCGCCCGTCCAGCGGTTCACCGATACCAAGCAGCACCTTGATGGCCTCCACCGCCTGCAGGGCGCCGATGGCGCCCACCACGGGGCCGAGGATGCCCGTCTCGGCGCAGGTCTGCTCGTCCTCGCCTTCTTCGCGGTAGAGACAACGGTAGCACGGGCTCTCCCGGCGCAGGTTGAAGACGCTGAGCTGGCCCTCCATGCGCACCGCGGCGCCGGAGACCAGCGGTTTTCCCGTCGCCACGCAGGCGGCATTGAGGGCAAAGCGGGTGGCGAAGTTGTCGCTGCAGTCCAGCACCACGTCCACGCCGGCCACTGCCTCGCGCAGGGCCGCGCCCTCGAGACGCTCGGCACGGGTTTCGAGGGTGACGAGGGGGTTGAGGGCGGCGAGCCGGCGGCGCGCCGAGTCCACCTTGGGCGTGCCGATGGCCCCATTGTCGTGGATGATCTGGCGTTGCAGGTTGCTGAGATCGACCTGATCGTCGTCCACCATTACCAGGCGGCCGATCCCGGCGGTGGCGAGATACATGGCGGCGGGGGAGCCCAGCCCACCGAGGCCGATGACCAGCGCTGCGGAATCAGCGAGGCGCTGCTGCCCGGCGGCATCGATCTGCGGCAGCATGATCTGGCGGCTGTAACGGAGAAGGGCTTCGTCGTCCATGGAGGGAGTATCGAATCTTGCGCCCTGTATCGCAAGGGAAAGGGAAAAACCAGCTGCGAGGTGCGAGGGCCGAGTATTTGATCCCCGCCCCCTGTCCCTTCGGCTCGGGCGTCCTCGGCAACTGCGTCCTGCGTTGCTCTACCTCCTGCATCCCTGCAGTCGTGCTTCGCTCTACCACCGCCATGGCCCAGGCCAGCCTCTCGACCTCCGGTCTCACCTTCTCCATGGCGGCGCCGCCCTGGGGGCGGGGGGACCGTTATTTCGAGAGCCGTGCCGTCCTGTTCATACAGGTGGTTGACGATCCGACCGTTACTGTTGAGCGATGGCGGAGATCCCCAACATGGCACTGCGTCCCTTGTCCCTGCCTGCCCGCGGAGGTAGCATACTTCCGGTACTGGAACCCCGCTGGACAGTCCCCATGCACCGGATGCTGACGATCACCTTCCTCGCCCTGCTTGCGCTCACGGCCTGCGCGGAAAAACCCGACCGGGCGGCCGTCGATGCGCTGGTCAAGCGCACCCTTGAAAATATGGTGTTTATCGAGGGGGGGAGTTTCATGATGGGAGACGTGGGCGGCCCCTTCGTGGACCGCTACGGCAAGCCGGGCAACGCCCGGCGCTGGACGGCGGATGACGACGATGACTTCGTCCACAAGGTCACCCTGGACGGCTTTTACATGTCGCGGTATGAGGTGACCTATGCAGAGTTTGATATTTACACAAAGGCAAATGGACTTCCCTTACTCAAGGAGAAACGTATTGGCCGACCCCGGAGAGCACCTTATATTGCCGTCTCCAGCACAACTTGGTACCAGGCCTCGGGTTACTGCAAATGGCTGGGGGAGGTCACCGGCCTGCCCTTCGACCTGCCCACGGAGGCGCAGTGGGAGTATGCCGCGCGGGCGCGGGGCAAGCGCGTGCTGTGGGCCACCAACGACAACACCTTCCGATGGGGCGAAAATATAGGTAAGACGCACAACCTGGGTACGTTTCCGGACCCCCCCGGCTCCTGGCCACCCAATCCCCTGGGGCTGTACGACATGCAGGGCAACGTGTCGGAGTGGGTGAAGGACTGGTACAGCTGGTACGACTGGGACGGGCAAGCACCGGACACAGAATTCGTCAACCCAGCAGGACCACCGAAAGGCGTGGGGAAAGTCTGGCGGGGCGCCAGTATTGTATCGCCATGGCGCGGTCCCGTCGTGCGGCGAGGCAAACGCAAGCCGGACATGGGCGGGGGCTACCAGGGGATCCGGTGCGTCATCAACACCGACCAGCCCCTGCCGGTCAAACCCCGCCCGGTGTCGGACCGGCCCGACCCGGTGGGCCGGGTGGATCCCGACGCGCCGCGTTAGATGGCCCTGAGTTAGAACGGCGCGTCGCGCTCGGCCACGGGGCCGCGGGCATCCGCCACCTCGGGCAGGTTGGCCTCCCAGGCAACGAACTTCCGGGCCTGTTCCCCATCGAGCAGGCCGGTGAGTTTTTCCACGGCGGTCTGCGCCGGACGGCACTCGGGCGCGAGAAGCGTAATACACCGCCCGTCCGTTTTGCCCGGACAATGGCGGGGATCCCCACCATGACACAGCATCCCTTGTCCCTGCCTGCCGGCGGAGGTAGCATACTTCCGGTATTTGAACCCCGCTGGACAGTCCCCATGCACCGGATGCTGACGATCACCTTCCTCGCCCTGCTTGCGCTCACGGCCTGCGCGGAAAAACCCGACCGGGCGGCCGTCGATGCGCTGGTCAAGCGCACCCTTGAAAATATGGTGTTTATCGAGGGGGGGAGTTTCATGATGGGAGACGTGGGCGGCCCCTTCGTGGACCGCTACGGCAAGCCGGGCAACGCCCGGCGCTGGACGGCGGATGACGACGATGACTTCGTCCACAAGGTCACCCTGGACGGCTTTTACATGTCGCGGTATGAGGTGACCTATGCAGAGTTTGATATTTACACAAAGGCAAATGGACTTCCCTTACTCAAGGAGAAACGTATTGGCCGACCCCGGAGAGCACCTTATATTGCCGTCTCCAGCACAACTTGGTACCAGGCCTCGGGTTACTGCAAATGGCTGGGGGAGGTCACCGGCCTGCCCTTCGACCTGCCCACGGAGGCGCAGTGGGAGTATGCCGCGCGGGCGCGGGGCAAGCGCGTGCTGTGGGCCACCAACGACAACACCTTCCGATGGGGCGAAAATATAGGTAAGACGCACAACCTGGGTACGTTTCCGGACCCCCCCGGCTCCTGGCCACCCAATCCCCTGGGGCTGTACGACATGCAGGGCAACGTGTCGGAGTGGGTGAAGGACTGGTACAGCTGGTACGACTGGGACGGGCAAGCACCGGACACAGAATTCGTCAACCCAGCAGGACCACCGAAAGGCGTGGGGAAAGTCTGGCGGGGCGCCAGTATTGTATCGCCATGGCGCGGTCCCGTCGTGCGGCGAGGCAAACGCAAGCCGGACATGGGCGGGGGCTACCAGGGGATCCGGTGCGTCATCAACACCGACCAGCCCCTGCCGGTCAAACCCCGCCCGGTGTCGGACCGGCCCGACCCGGTGGGCCGGGTGGATCCCGACGCGCCGCGTTAGATGGCCCTGAGTTAGAACGGCGCGTCGCGCTCGGCCACGGGGCCGCGGGCATCCGCCACCTCGGGCAGGTTGGCCTCCCAGGCAACGAACTTCCGGGCCTGTTCCCCATCGAGCAGGCCGGTGAGTTTTTCCACGGCGGTCTGCGCCGGACGGCACTCGGGCGCGAGAAGCGTAATACACCGCCCGTCCGTTTTGCCCGGACAATGGCGGAGATCCCCAACATGGCACTGCGTCCCTTGTCCCTGCCTGCCCGCGGAGGTAGCATACTTCCGGTACTGGAACCCCGCTGGACAGTCCCCATGCACCGGATGCTGACGATCACCTTCCTCGCCCTGCTTGCGCTCACGGCCTGCGCGGCAAATCCCGAGCAGGCGGCCGTCGATGCGCTGGTCAAGCGCACCCTTGAAAATATGGTGTTTATCGAGGGGGGGAGTTTCATGATGGGGGATCGGGGCGGACCGTTTGTCGATATCCACGGCAAGCCCGACAACTGGGATCGGTGGACGGGATCGACCAATGACGATTTCGTCCACAAGGTCACCCTGGACGGCTTTTACATGTCGCGGTACGAGGTGACTTTTAGTGAATATGATCTTTACGCGAGAGTTACTGGTTCTCCGCCTGTCTTTCCAAAAGGACCAGGGAGCAAGTTAAGGAAACCCGGCTACGCGGTGGTGGCATCAACCTGGTACCAGGCCTCGGGTTACTGCAAATGGTTGGGTGAGGTCACGGGCCTGCCCTTTGACCTGCCCACCGAGGCCCAGTGGGAGTACGTCGCCCGCAGCCGCGGCACGCGCAACGATCTCTGGCCCACCAACGACGGTACCTATCGTCACAAGGAAAACATCGACAATGGCAATGGTGGGTTACCCCTCGAACCCGGCCGCTACCCCCCCAACCCCCTGGGGATCTATGACCTGGCGGGCAATGCCATGGAATGGGTAAAGGACTGGTATCATCCAGCATATTATAAAAAAAGCCCTGAGCGAAACCCGCAAGGCC
>JALTLF010000165.1 GCA_027005735.1 Chromatiales bacterium
TACGAGAAGCGCATGGAAGAACGCCGCGAGATCCTCGAGGCCCGCCGCCAGGCGGAAATCGCCGCCCACCAGAACAAGGCGCCCTTCGAAGAATACATCGACGACTGAAAAGAGAAGACATTAACCACAGAGAGCGCTGAGGACACAGAGGAAAGAAAAGCTATAGCAACGGATGCCCGAAACTCGTTTCGTATTTCAAGTGAATGTCAGATACGCCGCTTGAACGAGTTTTGCTCTTACAATGATTTCTCTGTGGACTCTGTGCCCTCTGTGGTTAAAACAAAAAAGCCCGCTTGAAGCGGGCTTTTTCGTGGTCACAAGCGGGACGACTCAGAGACCCAGCGCCGAGGCACGCTTGTACTGTTCCAGCTGCTTCATGACCAGCACCAGGGCATCGGAGTAGGGCACGGTGCCGGCACGGCGGATCACGGCCTTGCCTTCCTTGCTGAGTGCAAAGCGAATGAAGTCGTCCACGGCGGGGTTCTCCACGCCCCGACGGCGCACCAGGTAAAGCGGACGATAGAGCAGGTAGGAGCCGTTCTTGATATTCTCATAGGACGGCTCGTGGCCCTCCAGCTTCAGCACCTTCACCGCGCGGCGCTTCGCGCTGCTGATGCCGGTCACGCCGATGCCGTTGGGATTCTTGACGATCCCCTTCTCCAGCGGACCGGAAGACTTGACGACGAACTTGGCGCCCGGAAAACGCGCCTCGTAGTCGGCGAACACCAGTTCACGCAGGGTACGCCCCACGCCGGAATTGAACCCCTTGCGTACATACAGTTCGATGGGCGCGTTCCGGCCACCGAGCTGCTTCCAGTTGGTGATCTTGCCAAGATAAATCCGCTTGAGCTGCTTGAAGGTGATATTATCGACAGGGTTGTCCTTGTGTACGATCACCGCCAGCGCATCCCAGGCCACTGGAACCTGCTCCGCGAGGCGCTCTTCCGGGTGGCCCGCGATGGTGATCCGGCAGGCCCCGCCGATGTCGATCTTGCCGGCCGCCGCGGCACGGATACCACGGGTCGCGCCACCTCCCTTCAGGGTGATCTTGATACCGGTCTTTTTCTCATAGGCGGCAGCCAGTTCAGCCATGAATGCTTTTTTTGTTATGCCACAGCCTGCCCACAGCAGGCCCCTGGGGGCTTCTTTTGCTGAAACGGCGCCACTCACAAATACAACCAGCAGGCCAGCGGCCAGCAGGCTGATCCAGAAACGAGAGTTCGTCATTGCGCCACACCTCTTGGTAGTCAAAACTTCGATCCCTTTGATATATCGACCAATCCTGCAATTTTTTCAGTATTTTGGCTAAAAGTTAAACACCCATTAGTACTATTTATTAGTATATAAATATTTACTTATTGTGGCGACTGGTAAGCGGCGACCCGCCAAGAAAAAGACCCCCGCAGGGGCCTTTTCGGGGCAGATCACAATAGTTTGTCTCTATTTCCCGGCAATATCCTCCAGCTGCTTTGCCTTGATGATGTTGCCGTCGAGGCCGGCCTCTTTTGCCGAGCTACCGTAGGCCACGGCCATGAGCTGGGAATAATAGACCACCGGCATCTTGAACTTGGTGCCGTGGCGTGCATTGATCTGATCCTGGTAGACCTCGACGTTCATCTGGCACACCGGGCAGGGCGTGACGATCATGTCCGCACCGCCGTCGTAGGCGGCCTCGATGATGCCCTTGACCAGGTCCTGGGACTTCTCCGGCTCGGAGAAGGCCAACGCGCCGCCGCAGCACTGCACCTTCTTCTCGTAGTTGGGCAGGGACTCGGCACCCATGGTCTCGGTGAGCTTGTCCAGGTAAACGGGATTCTCGAAGGACTCGCCGTGGATGCCAAAGGGGCGGTTGGTCTGGCAACCGACATAACCGGCGATCTTGATGCCTTCCAGCGGCTTCTTGACGTGCTTGCCGAGTTCCTCGTAGCCCAGGTCCTCAATGAGCACCTCCACCATGTGGCGCACCTTCTTGTTCGCCTTGACCTCGAGACCGGCGGCGGCCAGTGCCTCGTTGGTTTCCTTCATCAGCTCCTCGTCGTCGTTGAGACGCTCCTTGGTCTCGCGCGTGGCCAGCCAGCAGGCGGCGCAGGTGGCGACGATGTCCTGATCCGGGTGGGCCTGCTCCGAAAGCGCCATGTTGCGCGCGGAGAGCGCCAGGCGGGGCAGCTCACCGCCACCGGCATAACCGATGGAGGCGGCGCAGCAGTTCCAGTCGGGGATGTGGTTGAGCTGGATGTCCAGCGTCTCGCACATGGCGTCCACTGACACCTGGTAGTTGGACCCCGAGGCGCCTTTCTGGGAGGAGCAGCCGGGATAAAACGAATATTCTTTCTTGGCCATTACATGTTCTCCTTAGGCGTCGGTCTTCTTGAGCTTGGCGAGTTCGATTTCTTCCGCCTTTTTCAAAATGGCCTTCAGGCCCGAGGTGTCTTTTACGCCATGGCCCCCAAAGTATTCCATGGGATTGAGGCGCTTGGTCTTGTACATGTTCATACCCAGTGGCATGGCCTTCAGCGCGGTCTTGATCCCTTCCACAAAGCCATTCATGAAATACAGCGAGACACCCAGCTTGAGCTCATTGACACGCCCCTTCTTCGTCAGGTTGTCCCAGAATTTCAGGGCAAACTTGCGCGTCGGCTGGTTCTTCGGTGCCATGCCGAGGCGCTCGGCATAGGTCGCCAGGCCGTGCATGATGTGCGTGATGGGCAACTCGCGCGGGCAACGGGCGATACAGTTGTAGCAGGAGGTACACATCCACATGGAACTGGATTTCAATACTTCCTCGCGCTTGCCGGCGCGGATGAGCATGAAGATCTCCTGCGGCGGATGCTCCCAGTAGGGGCCCAGCGGGCAGGAGCCGGAGCAGACGCCGCACTGCATGCACATCTTCACCCAGTCGCCTTCTTCGACATTGGCCTCCACTTCCTTGAGGAAGCTGTTTCGGTAGCTTTCGATTGCTTGTACGTTGGCGCTCATCGTCTGCCTCCTAGAACTTGAACGGGCTCATGCCGATCTTCTCGATGGTCTCTGCCATGTCGTTGATCAGCTTCGGAGCGCGCTCGATGTCGGTAATTGCAATTTCATAGGTCGCAACGCGCTCCGGCTCGAGACTGAGCGATTGCAGGGTATCGTCCACCTTGCTCATGCGAATGTGCGCGATCTCGGAACCCTTGACGAAGTGGCACTGGTAGTTCTCGCCCTTCTGGCAACCCATGAGGATCACGCCGTCGTAACCGCTGTTCATGGCATCGGTGATCCAGATGAGGTTGACCGAGCCCAGGCAACGCACGGGGATGATGCGGGCAAAGGCGCTGTACTCGACGCCGTTCATGCCCGCCATGTCCAGTGCCGGGTAGGCATCGTTCTCGCAGGCCAGCACCAGGATACGTGGCTTTTCTTCGAACTCGTCGGGTATGTCGATGTTCTTCAACTGCTGACCGACGGTATCCACCGAGTAGTTCTCGAAGGAGATGACACGTACCGGGCAGGCGCCCATGCAGGTGCCGCAACGGCGACAACGCGCCTCGTTGAACTGCGGATAACGCTCCTCGTCCTCGTCGATGGCGCCAAAGGGACATTCCACGGTACAGCGCTTGCACTGGGTGCAGCCCTCGCGGCGGAAGCTGGGGAAGGACAGGTCACCCGAGCGCGGGTGGGCGGCGCGGCCCTTGCCGGCGTTCTCCACCGCCTGGATGGCCTTGAGCGCGGCCCCGGTGGCATCCTCCATGGCCTGTTGCGCGTCCATGGGGCGGCGTACCGGGCCGGTGGTGTAGATACCGGTACGGCGCGTCTCGTAGGGGAAGCAGATGAAGTGCGAGTCGTTGAAGCCGTACTTGAGGTGCGGCAGATCCGGGCCCTGGCGATAGCTCAGGTTGAGGATGGACTCCACCGGCAGTTCCACCTGTGGCGGTTCGACCTCGCCATCGGCATCCACTTCCTCTTCATCGTCGGCAGGTTTGGCGATGGCCTCGATGTCCACGCCGCTGTTGGGGACCATGCCGGTGGCCAGCACCACCAGGTCGGCGATCTCCACCGTGTCCTCGTCGAGGATGAGATCCTTGAACTTCACTGCCAGGCGATCGCCCTCGGCCACGACTTCGCTCACCACGCCCTTGGTGAAGGTCACGCCCTTGCGCTGGCCGGAACGGTAGAAGTCTTCGCCACCGGCACCCGGGGTACGCAGGTCCGTGTAGATCACATTGGTATCGATATCCGGGTTGGCGTCCTTGAAGTACATCGCCTGCTTGATGGAGGTCAGGCAGCAATGACCGGAACAGTAGGGCAGATGACCCTCCTTGTCGCTACGCTGGCCCACGCACTGGATGAAGACGACGTTTTTGACTTCCTTGCCATCCTTCGTCTTGAGCGGCGCGCCGTTGGCCTCTTTGGCCATTGCATCGAGTTCGGTCTGGGTGACGACATTGGCGTTGCTGGCATAACCGAATTCGGGCAGCTCGTTGGCATCGAAGTCGCGATAACCCGAGGCCTGGATGATGGCGCCAAACTTCCTGTCGGTCACCGGCCCGCTCTCCTGCGCGATGTGGGCGACGAAACGGCCCGGCGCACCGTCGGTACGCGACAGCGTCGAGTTCAGGAAGACGGTGATGTTGCTGTCGGCCTCGACCTTTGCGATCAGCTCATCGACGATATTGTCTTCAGGATCGGCATAGGGTGCGTGCATGGGAATGCCCTTCCAGGCATGGGCCGCATGGCCGCCCAGCGCACCGGTCTTCTCAACGATGGTGACCGGATATCCGGCACGCGAGGCCTCCAGCGCCGCAGTCATGCCGCTGACGCCACCACCCACAACGAGGATGTCACGCGTATAGCTCGTCTCCTGGTTGGGCGTGGGCGGTGACTGGTATTTCACCTCGGTGACGGCCATGCGCACGTAATCGTCGGCCATGTCCTGCGTGGTCTCACGGGCCTCGTCGGTATCCGGGCGTACCCAGATGACACCCTCGCGCAGGTTGGCACGGGTCACGGCCACGCCTTCGAAGGTGAATGCCTCGGTCTTGGCGCGACGCGAACAGGCGCAGATGGCGACGCGGTTGACGCCCTCATTGTCGATGTCTTCCTGGATCATCTTGATACCGGCCTCGGAACAGAGGAACTCATGTTCCTTGACGACGTTGGCCTTGGCATCGCGCTGCGCAACCTGCGCCAGCTGGGCGGTATCGAGACGATCTCCGAGACCACAACCCTGGCAAATATAAGCCCCAATCTTCACATCTGACACAGCTTAACCCTCCGTAGACGCAACGCGGTTGATCACCTGGATAGCGCGCAGGGCGCTGGCGGTGCCGCTCTGCACGGCACGATTGACGTCCAGGGCATCGGACGAGCAACCGGCGGCAAAGATCGAACCGTTGCTTTCATCTTGTTCAATGAACCCGTGCTCGTTGACGGCGACGTCGATGGGGAAGTCGCTGCCCGCAGTGCTGGGTTCCATGCCGATGGCCAGCACGACCAGGTCGTGGGTATTGGCATAGCGTTGATAACCTTCGGTGTTGACGCCGTTGAGAACCGGGTTTTCATCCTTGTCCTGGGTAATGGAGGCCACCTTGGACTTGATGAAGGTGACGTTCTCATCGGCCTGGACCTTCTGGTAGAAGTCGTCGATGCGATCGATGGCGCGAATGTCGATGTAGTACACCGTTGACTTGCCTTCGTCGCCGAATTGTTCGCGCAGGTAGGTGGTCTGCTTGAGCGAGGCCATGCAGCAGATACGCGAGCAGTGCTTGAGGTAGTTGCGGTCACGCGAACCGGCACACTGGATGAAGGCGACGTTCTTCGCCTCCTTGCCGTCGGAAGGCCGCAGGATCCTGCCGCCCGTCGGCCCCCGGGGATCCATCATGCGCTCGAATTCCACGGAAGTGATGACGTTCCTGTAGCGGTCGTAACCGTAGGGCTGGATCTTGTTGGCGTCGAAGGGCTTCCAGCCGGTGGCCCAGATGATGGCACCCACCGTGATGGTGGTTTCCTGCTCGCTGTCATCGAGGTCGATGGCGTCGTACTTGCACGCTGCCTTTGCCTTGTCGGCGTCAGGCGTACCGATGATGCGCGGGTCCAGCACGTAGCGCTGCGGATAGGCCATGTTGCTGACCAGCCAGGCGCCCTTGCGCTTCTTCAGCCCATAGTTGAACTCATCGTCGAACTCGGCCTCCACCGCCTTGCCGCATTCACCGCAGGCAGTGCAGTTCTCGTTGACGAAGCGGGGCGCGGTCTTCAGCGTCACCTGGTAGTTGCCGGTCTCGCCCGAGACACTGGCCACCTCGGTCATGGTCAGGAGACGGATGTTGCGGTTCGCCTTGAGGCGGCGAAGATTGATTTCCAGTCCGCAGGTCGGATGACACAGCTTGGGGAAGTACTTGTAGAGTTGGCTGACCCGCCCGCCGACGGCGGGGGTTTTCTCAACCAGTATGACCTGCTTGCCGCATTCGGCCGCCTCGATGGCGGCAGTCATACCGCTGATCCCACCCCCGACGACGAGAATGGTCTCATTCGTTGCAACGATATCTGCCATCGTTGTCTCCTCCTTACGCGGATGACGCTGAAGATATATATTTAAAGTGTCTGAGAGATCTCGTTCTTGTTCTGGCCGCCGGCCGCAGCGAGCCACGTGGCGACAGCGCAATCTAGCGCAAATCTGTCACGGGAAAAACGCCAAAACGGGTAGTGGTATAACCGCCCCGCCGGAACGCCTGACCGGCCAGAAAACCCGACCCCGCGACTCAAGTAAACCGATGATTCTTAAAAGAAAAAAGCTGAAATCGGCGCGTTTTCGGGAATGCGTACAGTGAAGGATCGGGCCTGCAAACTCAAGTCATATTTATCTTGTTCGGCATAAAAGTTATTTATTTTTTCGCCGCCCCCGGCCGATACCCTCAACGGCGCCAGGCCGCCGTCGTCGCCGGCCCCGGGTGCGGCGCGCTCGCCTTAAGCCGCTGAAAAACCGTAATTTTTAGAGGGGAAAGCGAAGGGCGAGATTGCGCCCGGCGGAGATAGTATTTAGTATATTAGGATATATTAATTTTATGAATAGGCTAGAATTGCTGATTAGCCAGCTCGGACATCGCTCCCTATAATCGCCCCCCTTTCCACAAGCAGGTTCTGGAATATGCCGTCTCACAACCCCGTTGCCTCGGATGCCGAGGCCCGCATCGAAGTCAAGAACACCACCTGTTACATGTGCGCCTGCCGTTGCGGGATCCGTGTCACCCTGCGTGATGGCGAGGTTCGCTACATCCAGGGCAACCCCGATCATCCCCTCAACAAGGGCGTGATCTGCGCCAAGGGCGCCTCGGGGATCATGAAACAGTATTCACCGGCGCGTCTGACCAAACCCCTGCGCCGCAAGCCCGGTGCCGAGCGTGGCGCCGCCGAGTTCGAGGAAATCAGCTGGGACGAGGCCTTCCAGATCATGGAGGAGCGCCTCGCCCACCTGCGCAAGACCGATCCGAAGAAGTTTGCCCTGTTCACCGGCCGCGACCAGATGCAGGCGCTGACCGGCATGTTCGCCAAGCAGTTTGGCACCCCCAACTACGCCGCCCACGGCGGTTTCTGCTCGGTCAACATGGCCACGGGCATGATCTATACCATCGGCGGCTCCTTCTGGGAGTTCGGTGGTCCGGATCTGGATCGCGCCAAGCTCTTCATCATGTTGGGCACCGCCGAGGACCACCACTCCAACCCGCTCAAGATCGCCATGTCGCAGTTCAAGCGCAACGGCGGGCGGTTCATTTCCATCAACCCCGTGCGTACCGGCTATTCCGCCATCGCCGACGAATGGGTACCCATCCGTCCCGGTACCGACAGCGCCCTGCTGCTGGCCCTCATCCACCAGTTGCTCAAGACCGGTCTCTATGACCGTGACTTCCTGGTGCAATACACCAATGCCGCCGAACTGGTGAGCGTGGACGAGGATTCGGACGACTTCGGCCTCTTCGTGCGTACCGATATCCCGCATCCCAAGGACTGCTTCGATCCCCAGGATCGCGTGTGGTGGGACCGTCGCCAGGACAAGGCCGTCCCGGCCCGCAGCGAGGGCGCCGATCCCTTCCTCATGGGCGAGTTCACCACCGCCGACGGGCGCCGCGTCAAACCCGCCTTCCAGTTGCTCAAGGAGCGGGTGGAGAAATACACCCCGGAATGGGCCGCCACGGTCACCGGTATCCCGGTGGAGACCATCGAGCGCCTCGCCTACGAGATGGGCATCACCGCGCGTGACGACAAGATCGAGCTGCCCATCGCCTGGACCGATGTCTGGGGCAAGGACCACGATACCGTTACCGGCAACCCGGTGGCCTTCCATGCCATGCGCGGTCTCGCTGCCCACTCCAACGGATTCCAGACCATCCGTGCCCTCTCCATCCTCATGACGGTACTCGGCACCATCGACCGCCCGGGCGGTTTCCGCCACAAGGCGCCCTTCCCGCGCCCCATCCCGCCCTGCGCCAAGACGCCCAACAGTCCCGACGGCGTCAAGCCGGAGACCCCGCTGGGCGGTATGCCCCTGGGCTGGCCGGCGGAACCGGACGATCTCTTCGTCGATGACAGGGGCGAGCCGGTACGCATCGACAAGGCCTTCTCCTGGGAATTCCCCCTTGCCGCCCACGGCCTGATGCACAACGCCATCACCAATGCCTGGCGCCAGGACCCCTATGCCATCGACACTCTGCTGATCTTCATGGCCAACATGGCCTGGAACTCGTCCATGAACACCAGCGAAGTGCGCAAGATGCTCAACGACAAGGACGAGAACGGCGAGTACAAGATCCCCTTCCTCATCGTTGCCGATGCCTTCGAATCGGAGATGGTGGCCTTCGCCGATCTGGTGCTGCCGGATACCACCTACCTCGAGCGCCACGACGTCATGTCCATGCTCGACCGTCCCATTTCGGAGTACGACGGCCCCGTGGACTCGGTACGCATCCCGGTACTGCCGCCCACCGGCGAGTGCAAGCCCTTTCAGGAAGTCCTCATCGAGCTGGGCTCGCGTCTCAAGCTACCCGCATTCACCCGCGAGGATGGCAGTCGCAAGTACCGCGACTACCCGGACTTCATCGTCAACTACGAGACCGAACCCGGTTCCGGCATCGGCTTCCTTGCCGGCTGGCGTGGCAAGGGCGGCGAGAAATTCATGAAGGGCGAGCCGAACCCCAACCAGTGGGAGATGTACGAAAAGAACAACTGCGTGTTCCACTACGAGTTGCCCAAGTCCTTCCAGTACATGCGCAACTGGAACCGCGGCTACCTCAACTGGGCACAGGAACACCGCCTGACGCGCTATGCCGAGCCCATCAACTGCCACATCTACTCCGAGGTACTGATGAAGTTCCGCCTCGCCGCGCAGGGCAAGACCGAGGGCAAGCAGCCGCCCGAGCACCTGCGCAAGCGCGTCGAGACCTACTTCGATCCCCTGCCATTCTACTACGAGCCGCTGGAGTCGCAGCTGAGCGACAAGCAGAAGTATCCGCTCAATGCCATTACCCAGCGACCCATGGCCATGTACCACTCCTGGGACTCGCAAAATGCCTGGTTGCGGCAGATCCACGCACATAACCACCTCTACATGCACCCCTCGCTGGGAGAAAAGGGTGGTTTCGACGATGGCGACTGGGTATGGGTGGAATCCATGTGGGGCAAGGTACGCTGCAT
Source organism: Chromatiales bacterium (assembly GCA_027005735.1). GTDB lineage: Bacteria > Pseudomonadota > Gammaproteobacteria > CAMYNG01 > CAMYNG01 > HyVt-448. Next base: position 9,661 of record JALTLF010000165.1, read on the forward strand.
GTGCCGCTTCAGCGAGGCCGTCGAACCCGGCACGGTATGGACCTGGAACGCCATCGGCAAGGCCGCCGGTGCCTGGCGCCTGTCGGATGATGCCAACGAATCGCGCAAGGGCTTCCTGCTCAACCACCTGATCTCGGAAGAGCTGCCGCCCCACGCCGATGGCGAGCACCTCTCCAACTCCGATCCCATCACCGGGCAGGCGGGCTGGTACGACGTGCGCGTGCGTGTCTACAAGGCCGGCGACGACGAGCCGGCGGAAACCTCGCCGCAGTTCGATCCCATGCCGGCCGTTCCCGGCACGGGCAAGACACCGAAATGGCTGGCCTACTTCGCCGGGAAGTTTGCCAGGGGGAAAAATCCTTAACCACTGAGGGCACTGAGGACGCGGAGTTTTTTGCGTGCTGTCTTTCTGATGTCATTCATTGAATGTCTGAACCAGAAATCGGCGCCTGAAACCGAATACCACAAAACAGACACTGCAACGGTTTGAGAAATTTTTTCTCTGTGCCCTCTGTGATCTCTGTGGTTAATACAGAAAAGTGAGTTATTCACCATGACACAGTTAGCTTTGGTAATCGATCTCAACGTCTGCGTGGGCTGTTCGGCATGCGTCACCAGTTGCAAGGAGTGGAACACCTCCGGGCCGGCGGGCGCCATGTCAGACGACAATCCCTATGGCAAGGATCCCACCGGCACGTTCTTCAACCGCGTGCAGACCTACGAGGTGGGCAGCTTCCCCATGACGGAGACGGTGCACTTCCCCAAGAGCTGCCTGCACTGCGAGGATGCGCCCTGCGTGCCGGTGTGCCCCACCGGCGCCAGTTACAAGCGCCCGGAAGACGGCATCGTACTGGTGGACTACGACAAGTGCATCGGCTGCAAGTACTGCTCCTGGGCCTGCCCCTACGGCGCGCGCGAGTTCGACGAGCACGAAAAGGTCATGAAAAAGTGCACCCTGTGCGTGGATCGCATCTACGACGAGTCGCTGCCCGAGTCGGAGCGCAAGCCGGCCTGCGTGCTGGCCTGCCCCACCAACGCGCGCCTCTTCGGCGACGTGCACGAACCTGAATCCGAGGTCTCGGTGGCCATCCGCGAGGAAGGCGGCTATCCGCTGATGCCCGAGTGGGGCACCAAGCCGGCCAACCACTACCTGCCACGGCGCAAGACACGCATGCACATCCACGAGGATGAGCTGGTACGCGCCGACAATCCGCTCAAGAAAGAAGAGCGCGGACCGAGCGCACCGGTGGCCGAACCGACCCTCGACGACAGCACGAGCTGGTAAGACTATTTTTGTTTAACCACAGAGGACACGGAGTGCACAGAGGAATTCTCAAATCTTTATTCCTGAGCCAGTTGAAATTTTCTTCTCTGTGTGCTCTGTGTTCTCTGTGGTGAAAAATTATTTAACTGGGAGTCACAAATGCATCCGGCATTTTCTGTAATCTTTCTGACCACGCTCATCGGCGTGGGCCAGGGGCTGTTCCTGGCGCTGTTCACCGGCCAGAGTTATTCCGCCGTGGAACTGCTACCCTCGCAGGACAGCACCCATTTCTACGGCATCGGCGGTTTTCTTGCCCTGTTGTTCCTCATCGGCGGCCTGATTGCCTCGGTCTTCCACCTTGGTCACCCCGAGCGCGCCTGGCGCGCGGCAACGCAGTGGCGCACTTCCTGGCTGTCGCGCGAGGTCATCGCCCTGCCCCTGCTGATGGCGCTGGTGTTCGTCTATGCCATGATGCATTATTTCGCCTGGGACACGGTGCTCTTCACCAGCGGCACCGGCGCGCGCCTGCAGGCCAGCCTGGTGGTCGGCACGCTGGGCGTGATCGCCACCTTCGCCCTGTTCCTGTGCACCGGCATGATCTACGCCTGTATCAAGTTCCTGCAGGAGTGGGCCTCTTCCCTGACGGTGATCAATTACCTGTTGCTGGGCACCGCCTCGGGCTTCTTCTTCGCCACGGCCTTCTCGGCCTGGGCGGCGCCGGAGCTGATGCGTTTCTACGGGATCTGGACGGCCATCATCACGCTGGCCGCGCTGGTCACCCGCCTTGCCTCGCTGATCCGAAACAATCGTATCAAGCACAAGTCGAGCATCCAGTCGGCCATCGGTGTGCGCCACACGAAGATCGTGCAGAAATCGCAGGGCGCCATGGGAGGCTCCTACAACACGCGGGAATATCTCCACGGCGCTCCCATCTGGATGTTCCGTTCCATAAAGTGGGTCTTCCTGGTACTGGTCTTCCCCGTACCGCTGGCGCTCCTGTGGCTGGGCCTCGCCCAGGGTAGCGGCGCCCTCCTGCTGGCGGGTTTCATCGTCCAGTATATCGGTCTGTTGTTCGAGCGCTGGTTCTTCTTCGCCCAGGCCAATCACCCACAGAACATCTACTATGGGGCCGTCTGAGTCCACCACGCACCGACACAGAGCAGAAAGCCGCCCACGGGCGGCTTTTTTACGTCCACCCATGGCTCAAGATCGGTGCCCGCTTGCCGTTAAATATCCGTAGTAAATCCCCGATCACCTCAGGATAGCAGATTACATTATCTGCCTGTCTCTCACCGGGAGAAGGCGCATGGCCACCATCTGCTTTGCCGGTACGCACTACACCGCCGAGGAGGGTGAGTCCGTCCTCGCCACCCTGTTGCGCCACGGGGTCGATACCCCGTATTCCTGCAAGGTGGGCAGTTGCCATACCTGCCTGCTGCGCCGCACCGATGGCCCGCTGCCCGAGGAAACCCAGCGGGGCCTGAAACCCACCCTGCGCGCACAGGGCTATTTCCTCGCCTGCCGCTATTTCCCCGACGAGGACATCGAGGTCGCCAGCGCGGACGAAGCCGATGTCAGTGCCCCGGCCCGGGTCATCGGCATAGACCGTATCAACTCGGCCATCTGCCGTATTGCGCTGGAGCCCGCCACGCCGCTTTATTACCACGCCGGCCAGTACATCAACCTCGTGAGGAGCGATGGCCTCACCCGCAGCTATTCACTCGCCAGCGTGCCGGCCCTCGACGCCCAGCTGGAGATCCACGTGCGCCGTCTCGACAACGGGCGCATGAGCAACTGGTTGCACGATGAATTGCAGGTGGGTGACAGCCTCCAGTTCCAGGGACCGTGGGGGGACTGTTTCTACCTGCCGGGCCGAGCGGATCAGGAACTGGTCCTCATCGGCACCGGTACCGGGCTTGCGCCGCTGGTGGGGATCCTGCGTGATGCCCTGCAGAGCGACCACCGCGGCGACATCCATCTCTATCATGGCAGCCGCACGCCCACCGGACTCTACCTGCATGAGCGCCTGCAGCGCCTCGCCGAGGTGCACGACAATTTCCACTATCACGCCTGCATCAGCGGCGACAGCCCCCCGCCTGACTGCCGCGCGGGGCGCGCCAACGAGCTGGCCCTGGCGGATTTCAGACAACTGGCGGGCCGGCGCCTCTACCTGTGCGGCCGTCCCGCCATGGTCAATGAAACGAAGCGGCGGGCATTCCTCGCCGGCGCGGCCATGAACGATATCTTCGCCGATCCCTTCGACATGGCCGATCTGCGTCAGAAACCCCGCGATTGATGCTCCCGCGGTTCACCGGCGCTCGCTCCCCTCACCGCCTGTCCGTGAACGTATTGCGAAGATCGGTGCGGCACAGTTTGGCTCATTCCGTCGTGTCCGCTGCACGATAGAGGGAAGCCACCTTGACGGCCGGGGGTTCCACCACGCAGGCCTCGCGGCACAGCGCACAGCCGGGACAACGCGCGGCATCGATAACGGGTTTCTCCGCCACCAGTTGCAGGGCGCCGGGTACCGGGCACGCCGGCACGCAGGCACCGCACTCCGGCCCCATGTACGGAAGACAGGTTGTCGTATCGATGCTAACCCGCGCCAGGCGCGGCAGGATCCCCCCGGCCTCTTCCCCCTCGGGGATCGCCAGCGCCCCCGCCTCGCAGGCCGCGACACAGGGAAAGTCCTCGCACAGGTGACAGCCATGACTGGCCAGATCCAGCGCCGGCGTGCCGACTACATCAGGACCCAGGCGCGCGGCCAGGGGGAAGACCACCCCGTGGGGACAGGCGCTTTCACATTCTCCACAGCGGGTACACTTGAGCAGGAAGTCCAGTTCCGGCAAGGCGAAGGGCGGACGGATCCAGTGCGCCGCGCGCGCGCGCAGTTTCTCGTCCACGTGCTCGAAGGCCGTCTCGGTGGCCTTGTGGGTAACGCGCCTGAAGAATTGCCGCCGGTCCATGTCACCAGTCGAAAGATTCGGCCATGCCCTTGTGGCAGTCACTACAGGGGCGCTTCTCCTTCCTGAAGCGTTCATGCAGGCTGCCGTCGGCATCGAAGTTTTCCGGCAGGTGGTGGGCGATACCCATGTGGCAATCAATACACGTCAGCCCGTCCCTGAGTGCGCGCTCGTGCTTGACCCGCGAGGCCTCCTGCTGACGAGCAAGCTCCATGAACTCGAAGCTGTGACAGTTGCGGCACTCCCGCGAGTCCGTCTCCTTCATGGCCTTCCAGACATACTGCGCCAGTTGCAGGCGCTTGGCGCGAAACTGCTCCGGCGTGTCGATGGATCCCATGACCTTGTGATAAAGCTCGTTGGTGGCACCGATCTTGCGGGCCACCATGTAGTGCCATTCCTTGGGCACGTGGCAGTCGGGACAGGTGGCGCGCACGCCGGTACGGTTCCTGTAGTGAATGGTTTCCTTGTACTCCTTGAAGACGTAATCACGCATCTCGTGACAGGAAATGCAGAAGGCCTCGTTGTTGGTCAACTCAAGGGCGGTATTGAAACCGCCCCAGACGATAATGCCGAAGATCACCAGGCCGATACCGACACAGCGCGGCCAGCGGCCCAGCAACCACAGGTAGGTCTGTTTCAGTCGTGAGAGGAGATGCATCAATTTCTTCTTCATGGTTTACATCCGCATGACCATGGGCTGCATCAACAACCACAGGCTCGTGAGACTGGCGCCAAGGATGTAGATCCACACGGGGATCACCGCCAGGTGGGCCGAGCGCCCGTCACCATAGAGGCGCGCCACGCGCACCCGCGTGATGCGCAATGCCAGCCAGAAACCGAACAGCACCAGCAGGGCCTGCAGGGTGGCAACCACGTCTCCAGGTAACAAAGGGTTCATGTGTCGCAGATGCAGCTCGTGCATCGACAGGGGCAGGGTGCCCTCTCCCATGGGATTCGCCACCACCGACCAGAACCCGTGGGCCTCGCGCACCAGGTGGTTGAGGTTGTGCGCCAGGTGGAAGGCAAAGGCCAGCGGCAGGTTGATGAAGGCCAG
>JALTLF010000166.1 GCA_027005735.1 Chromatiales bacterium
TGGGTTCGCGGATCTCCTCGATATGGCTGGGATCGGGCAGTTTCGCCGGGTTGTCCACGTGGATGATGTTGCCGCGCGTATCCAGCACCTCGTAGATGACCGTCGGCGCCGTGGTGATCAGGTTGAGATTGTATTCCCGCTCCAGGCGTTCCTGGATGATCTCCATGTGCAACATGCCGAGAAAGCCGCAGCGAAAACCGAAACCGAGGGCTTGCGAGGTCTCCGGCTCGTAGAACAGGGCCGCGTCGTTGAGACGCAGCTTGGCGAGCGCGTCGCGCAGGTTTTCGTAGTCATCGCTGTCCACCGGGAAGAGTCCGGCAAAGACCTGGGGTTTGACTTCCTGGAAGCCGGGCAGCGGCTCGGCGGCGGGCCGATCTGCCTGGGTGATGGTATCGCCCACCGGGGCGCCGTCGATCTCCTTGATACTGGCGATGACGTAACCGACCTCGCCGGCCCCCAGGCTGTCGGTCTCGAGTCGCTTGGGGGTAAAGATCCCCACCTTGTCCACCAGGTGGGTGCGGCCGGTGGACATCATCTGGATCTTCATCTTCGGCCCGATACGGCCTTCCATCACCCGCACGAGGGAGACCACGCCCAGGTAGTTGTCGAACCAGGAATCGATGATGAGGGCCTTCAACGGTGCCTCGCGATCCCCCTGTGGTGGCGGGATGCGGTGGACGATCTGTTCGAGAAGCTCGCTGATCCCCTCGCCCGTCTTCGCGCTGGCACGCACGGCATCGTGCGCCTCGATGCCAATGATCTCCTCGATCTCCCTGATCACGCGTTCGGGATCCGCCGAGGGCAGATCGATCTTGTTGAGTACCGGCAGGACTTCCAGCCCCTGGTCGATGGCGGTATAGCAGTTGGCCACGCTCTGCGCCTCGACGCCCTGCGAGGCGTCCACCACCAGCAGCGCGCCCTCGCAGGCAGCCAGTGAACGCGAGACCTCGTAGGAGAAATCCACGTGCCCCGGCGTGTCGATGAAATTGAGCTGGTAGGTCTCGCCGTCCTCGGCCTGGTAGTCGAGCGTCACGCTCTGGGCCTTGATGGTAATACCGCGTTCGCGTTCCAGGTCCATGGAATCGAGCACCTGTGCGTTCATTTCGCGCTCGCTCAGGCCCCCACAGTGCTGAATGAAGCGGTCCGCGAGGGTGGATTTTCCGTGGTCGATATGGGCGATGATGGAAAAGTTTCGGATCTTGCTTAAGTCAGACACAGTCTCTCGGATTCTCATTAAAAAAGAGGCGCTTGTGCAAGCGCCTCCCGGTCATCCCTCGGCTGGCCGCCCGCCGCGGCGCAGACCACAGCCTGTCATTATACACTGCGCGTGGGCGAAACAGGGGGAAAATCAGTCCCCGCGCAAAAAACCCACCAGGGATTTTTTATCGAGAAAATAATGACTTAGCTCCTCCTCGCCCGCGCACAGCACGGGTACCCGCGTGCCGTGGCGCGCCGCCAGGGCGGCATCCGTGTCGATGTCGACGGTCTGCAGGCCGAAGTCATACTCGGCCTGCAGACGGCGAAGCTCGGCCACCATGTCCTCGCACAGGTGGCAGCCGTTGCGCACATAGACCGTCAGATCCACCCGCGGCCTCAATCCTTGAGGCGCAGGGCGAGGAACACCGGCGAGTTGCCCCGCTGGATGAGAACCGGCACCGGCTTGTCCGTGGGCAGCTTCTTCACCACCTTCGCCAGCGTATCCATGTCGTCGATGTCCTTGCCGTTGAGTTGCAGGATCACGTCCCCCGGACGGATACCGGCGCGCGAGGCGGGGCCGGGATGAACGCGCACCACGCGCACGCCCCCTTCGACACCCAGCTGCTTGCGTTCCTGCGCCGACAGCGGCGTCACCTCGATCTCGAGTCGGTTGTTGCGCTCGCTACCCGGCTTGCCGCCATGCGGTTGCGCGGGTGTGGCCGCCGCCTCTTCAGTCAGCTCGCCGACACGCACCGTGAGGGTACGCTTCCTGCCCTTGCGGATGACCTTCACCCTGACCTTCTTGCCCACCGGCGTACGACCCACCAGCAGCGGCAGATCGGAAGAACGCCGCACGCGCTGGCCGTTGAACTCGACCACCACGTCACCCACCTTGAAACCGGCCTGCGCCGCCGGCGAATCGGGCAATACCCGCAGGACGACCGCGCCATGCGGCTGATCCATGCCGAAGGACTCGGCCAGCTCGCGATCCACGTCCTGGATCAGGATCCCCAGCATGCCGCGCCTGACCTTGCCGTTCTCCTTGAGCTGGCGGATGACATCGACGGCGATGTCCGAGGGAATGGCAAAGGACAGGCCCATGAAGCCGCCGGTGCGACTGTAGATCTGCGAGTTGATACCCACGACCTCGCCCTGGAGATTGAACAGGGGGCCGCCGGAATTGCCGGGATTGATGGCCACGTCGGTCTGTATGAAGGGCACATAGTTCTCGCTCGGCAGGTTACGCCCCACCGCGCTGACCACGCCGACGGAAACGGAATGGTCGAAACCGAAAGGCGAACCGATGGCCATGACCCACTCGCCCGGCTCCAGCCCGGCCGACTTGCCAAACTTCACCACCGGCAGATCGTGGGCGTCGATCTTCAGCAGGGCGATGTCGGAACGTTCATCGGTACCGACGACCTTTGCCTCCAGCTCACGCCGGTCCTGCAGGCGCACGATGATCTGCGTGGCGTTCTTGATGACATGAAAATTGGTCACCACGTAGCCGTCGGCATCGACGATGAAGCCGGAGCCCAGCGACTGGGATTCGAATTCCTCCGACGGCCCGCCTTCGCCGAAGAAACGGCGCAGGAACTCGCCCAGGGGAGAATCTTCGGGAATGTCCGGGATCTCCAGCCCGGGCGGCAGGCCCTGCCGCTTGACGCGCTGCGTAGTGGCGATATTCACTACCGCGTCGCTGTTGGCCTTCACCAGCTCGGTAAAGTCCGGCAGGGATGCCGCTTGCGCGACAAGGGACATCATCACCAGTACGACGGGCAAGACACTCCGGGCGATGACGGCTTTGGCTGTTTTCATCGTTTCTCGATCTCCATGGACAATTATGGCGAAAAGACGCCTTTTGAAAACGCTCTACGAGAGGAATGGGGGTTGCACTGCGACACCACCGCGTTCCAGTCGACGCAGCATGCGCGGCTGGTAGCGTGTACGGTATATGGGGTTGCGGAAACGGCGTCTCAACCAGTAGAGCGCGGCAAACAGGCCGCCCACTCCACCGAGAATGGCGGCCGCCTGCCCGTCCCCGCCAAACAGGGCCTCGCCGAGATACGCCCCCAGGATCAGGGCGAGGATGGGCACCAGGTAGGCGAGCAGGGAGCCCTTCAGAAACGCGCTCTCCGGCACGCCGATGATGACATGGTCACCAGGCTCGGCGGCATGACTGTTGCGTACGGGAAAGCGCACCGGTGGCGGCGAAAACACGCTCTGCAGGATACCCGTGCCGCAGCCGCCCCGCATGCCGCACTTCCCGCAGGCCGACTCGCGTTCGCCCTCCACCCAGGCAAGCTCGCCTTCCACCGCGACGACCGTGACTTCCTGCTCCAGCATGCCGGCCTCTCCCCAACCGTCAGTGCGCGGGTTTACGCACGATGGACTCCGCCACCATGCGCACCGCCGCCTGGGGTACCTCGCCCACGGCGGTCACGTGATAGCCGTCCACCACCCGGCCGTAGGCATTGACGGCCCCCATGCGGGACCCCCCCATGAGGCTGTCGCCCTTGCCGTCATAGCGGACGATGAATACCGAGATCGAGGCCAGGCCATCGCTCAGCAGCAGGTGCTCCGTCGCGTTGGTGTTTTCCACGGGATGATGGGCCATGTGCATCTGTAGCTGGAAGCCGGGCGGCAATTCAGTGAAGCGCCATTCATTTTGCGGTCCCATGTGCATCGCCGAGCCCGCTTCACCAGGACGCATCCAGGTAAAATCACTGCCGTCGATGGCGGGCTTGAGCAGGTCCTCGGGCAGGCTGGGCAGATACTCGATGGAGGTATACATGAACTGTTCCACTGCCGCGTCGCCGGCGCCCAGCAGCTTGGTCTTCAACAGCAGGCCCGTCTCCTTGTCGATCCACAGGCGATAGCCATAGCGAAACTCGTCGCGGGGCGTGACCATGATCTTGGCGGTGGGGCGATTGGCGACACGTTCGCGGCACTTCGGCACCACGGAAAACTCGTAGTAAGGCAGGAGATCGTCGATATTGGTGGGGAAGCGGGGCGGAAACTGGCCTCCACTGGGACGTGCCTTTTCAACCACCACCGAACGCCGGTCCGGCAGGTAACAGGTGACCAGGTCATTGTCGCGGATCACTTCGCGGCCACTGCCGTCCATGGAGACGAGGCGTTCGCGAATGCCATCCGGCCCGGCGGCGTGATAGATGCTCATGGCATGCATGGCATTGTTGCGCGTATAGACGAAGGTCCCCCTGTAACTGTGCATGCTGCCGGCCTGAAACATGCGCTGCAGCAGCGCCTGCACGTCGTCACCTTCGGCCAGTGCCGGCGCCGTGCCGGTGACGAACAGCAGAAAAGCGGCCAGAAGCCTGGTTTTATTTACCAACCCGTTCACCCGGTGTACTGCTGATGATGCGCGTGTACGCGGGAATGCTTTGCACCCCCGCCATGGACGAAACCTCGTTGTGGTTGACGATATAGGCACTCAGCCGGGCCTCCGCGGCACGGCTGAGGCGCTCATGGCCGGCCACCTGCACCGGCGCATTCCCCGCCGCGGCCAGCACGTCTTCCCGCGAGGCATCCCTGTCTGCGCCGGGCTGGATCACCAGCACCGCGACCACTGCCACCGTGGCGGCAATGGCCATGCCCACGGCCTGCCTGAACCACTCCGGCTTCGGATGGTGCATCCGCCCGGGCGCCAGCACCACCGGCTCGTCTTCCAGTTGCCGGTGTACGCGCGCAACCATGTCCACGCCATCGAGCCCACTGTGCCCGTCACGCATGACGGTGCGAATGAGATGATAGCGCTGCCAGGTCGCGGCGGCGTTGGCGTCATTCTCAAGCTCGGCGAGCAGTTCGTCATCGACGGGCTGCTCGCCGTCCATCGAGGCTGAAAGTCGTTCGAAGTCTTTGTCTGCCATCTTCGTGTACCTGTAAATCAAGCTGGCAATGGGGCCTGCCGGCTCAGGGTTTCACCAGTGGGGCCAGTTGCCTGTCGACGGCCTCACGCGCGCGAAATATCCGTGATCGCACCGTGCCGATGGGGCAGTCCATTACCTCGGCGATTTCTTCGTAGCTCATGCCCTCCATTTCACGAAGGGTCAACGCGGTCCTCAGGTCTTCGGGCAGGCTGTCGATGGCCCGCACCACGACATCCGCGATTTCATCCTTCATCGCCACGCGCTCCGGCGAGGCATATTCCTTCAGTGACGACTCGCCGTCGTACTGCTCCGCCTCCGTGGCATCGATGTCCGATGCCGGGGGACGGCGTCCCTGCGCGACCACGTGGTTCTTGGCGGTATTGATCGCAATGCGATACAGCCAGGTATAGAACGCACTGTCGCCGCGAAAATTGCCCAGTGCCCGGTAGGCCTTGATGAAGCTCTCCTGCACCAGATCCTGGATATCCATGGGATCCCGGACATAGCGGGAGACGAGGTTGGCGATCTTGTGCTGGTACTTGCCCACCAGCACATCAAAGGCCCGCTTGTCTCCGCGCTGGACGCGCTCGACCAGCGCCTGGTCGACTTGCTGTTCACCCATGCGGGCCGATCCTTGTCCTTGTGGTGCAGGGATCGTCCCGGCTACTGTTATCTATGACAAGCATCCCGTTCCCAAGTTCGCTCGGGTTTGCCCGGAGGTTGCCCACGGGTTAGCCAGAAGCGGTGAATTTTCGTATAGTTACCCGCACAGGGGCGGGTGACCGGCCCCGCCGCCATTGTACAGTAAGCGGCTGCCCGCGCAGCCCGAATAGCCGAAGCCGGCTGACATCAGGACCCGCAAACCGACCGACATAGCCTGCCCATGCCGCACTCCTACGACGTCCTGATCATCGGCGGCGGCGCCGCCGGCCTCAGCCTCGCCCTGCACCTCGCCGAAAACCATTCTATCTGCCTGATTTCCAAAGGTAAACTTGAAGACGGCAGCACCTTCTACGCGCAGGGCGGAATTGCCGCGGTGCTCGCCCCCGAGGATTCCATCGAATCCCACGTCGCCGATACGCTGGCGGCGGGTGCGGGCCTGTGCAAGGAGCAGGTGGTGCGCGAGATCGTCGCCGGCGGGCCGGCCGCCATCCGCTGGCTGCAGGAACAGGGGGTCCCCTTCACCCCCGCCCCCGATCCCGCCGCCGGGATCCCCTGGCACCTGACCCGCGAGGGCGGCCACTCCCACCGCCGCGTGGTGCATGCCGCCGATGCCACCGGTCGCGCGCTGGAGACCACCCTCGAGCAACGCGTGCGCGAGCACCGCAATATCGACATCCGCGAAGACCATATCGCCGTGGATCTCATTACCGCGCGCAAGCTGGGGGATAGCGGGCCGGACCGCTGTCTCGGCGCCTACGTGCTGCAATGCAGTGACCACCACGTGGACGCCTATGCCGCGCGGCACGTGGTGCTGGCCACCGGTGGCGCCAGCAAGGTCTATCTCTATACCAGCAACCCCGATACCGCCACCGGCGACGGCATCGCCATGGCCTGGCGCGCCGGCTGCCGCGTGGCCAACATGGAGTTCAACCAGTTCCATCCCACCTGCCTCTATCATCCGCAGGCCAAATCCTTCCTCATTACCGAGGCCATCCGCGGCGAAGGCGGGATCCTGCGCCTGCCCGACGGCACGCCCTTCATGAAGCGTTTTCACCCGCGGGGCGAGCTGGCGCCACGCGACATCGTCGCCCGCGCCATCGACCACGAGATGAAGCGCATCGGTTCCGAGTTCGTCTATCTCGACATCAGCCACAAGCCGGCGGCCTTCATTCGCGAACACTTCCCCAACGTCCATGCCCGCTGCCTGGACTTCGGCTACGACATGACGAAAGAGCCCCTGCCGGTGGTACCCGCCGCCCACTACACCTGTGGCGGTATCATGAGCGACGCCAGCGGGCGCACCGATCTGCCCGGTCTCTACGCCATCGGCGAAACCGCCTGCACCGGCCTGCATGGCGCCAACCGCATGGCCAGCAACTCCCTGCTGGAGTGCGTGGTGATGGGACACAAGCTGGCGCAATACATCGACGGCGAAACAGCGCGCGGGGCCCCGCGCGAGGATCTGCCGGCCTGGGACGAGAGCCGCGTCACCGACTCCGACGAGGAAGTGGTGGTCACGCACAACTGGCACGAGTTGCGCCGCTTCATGTGGGACTACGTGGGCATCGTGCGCACCACCAAGCGCCTCAGGCGCGCACAGAGCCGCGTCGCCCTGCTGCAACACGAGATCGAGGAATACTACGGCAACTTTCGCATCAGCCACGACCTGCTGGAGCTGCGCAACCTCACCCAGATCGCCGATCTCATCGTCCAGTCGGCCATGAGCCGCCGGGAGAGCCGCGGCCTGCACTACACCCTCGACTACCCCGAGCCCGCCGCCGAGACCGCCAATACCATCCTCGTGCCGCGCAACTACCAGGGTGCCGACGACGCCTCGCTCTCGGCGGTGAACGCACCGTAGCGCAGCGCCACGCGCAGGCGCCGGAAGGCCCCTGGCGGGCAGGCGGCGCGGCAGAGGATCACCACGCGCCGCCCACCGTCCGCGAGACGCAGGCGCAGGATCACCAGCCAGGCCGTCACCAGGCTGTCGGCGCAGAGCGTGGCGGGACGGGGCGGCCCCCCGCCTTCCACCAGGTACCACTGTCCCGGCCCGCGCCACTGGATCTCGCGCACGCCCCGGCCCGTGCCGCCACGCCCCGGGATCCACCCGTAGCACAGGGCGCTGGCGAGCACCGCCAGCGCCACGGCGAGACGCCACGCCGGGGACAGGCTCAGGGGCAGCAACAGCGCGAGCAGGGCCAGCAGGTGGAAGGCGAGGACGACGGCGTGCACCAACCGGCAGGGTTCAACACTGAGTCTCAGCGGTGTGGCGGATCTGTCTGACAATGTCGGCGACGTCCGTGTCGATGGGGACCGTGCGTCCCATGAGGTATTCCAGCAGGAGCTGGTCGGGGCTGGCCAGCAGTTGCTCGAAGGCGCGCTGCTGCGGCCGCGTGAGGAGATGGTAGCGGCGCTCCATGAAACCCTGCAACAGCAGGTCGAGCTCCAGCATGCCGCGGCGGCACTGCCAGTAGAGGCGGGAAAAATCGCGTGTTTCGACCTGCATCCCGTTCTTCCCTCAGGTGGACTGCTCGGCCATGAGCTTCTTGATGTTGTGGATCGCCGCCGTGGGATTGAGCCCCTTGGGACAGACATCGGCACAGTTCATGATGGTATGACAGCGAAACAGGCGATAGGGTCCGTCCAGATCGTTGAGCCGTTCCTCCGTGGCCTGGTCGCGATTGTCCGCCAGGAAACGATAGGCCTGCAAGAGGGCCGCCGGCCCGCGGAAGCGATCCGGGTTCCACCAGAAGGACGGGCAGGACGTGGTGCAGCAGGCGCACAGGATACATTCGTAGAGACCGTCGAGTTGCTCGCGCTGTGTGGGGCTCTGCGAAAGTTCGATCTCGGGCATGGGATCGTGGTGGATGAGCCAGGGCTTGACCGAGCGGTAGTGATGAAAGAAACGGCTCATGTCCACCACCAGGTCGCGGATCACCGGCATGCCCGGCAGGGGGCGCACTTCCACCGGCTGGCGCAGGCCCTTGAGCGGCGTGACGCAGGCCAGGCCGTTGCGGCCGTTGATGTTGACGCCGTCGGAACCACACACGCCCTCGCCGCAGGAATGCCGGAAGCTCAGCGTCTCGTCCATGGCCTTGATGCGTAACAGGGCGTCGCGCAGCATCATGCTGGGCAACAGGCCGTCCACCGTGTAGTCCTGCATGCGCGGCTTGCCGCCGCCCTCCGGGTCCCAGCGGTAGATGCGAAACCGCATGCTGATGGGCTGTTCGTGTTCGCTCATGCCTGCCCTGCCCTCCTGTGCCTCTCCACCGCCATCAGTACACCCGTTCCTTCGGCGGGAAGGTCTCCACCGTAAGCGGACGCATGCGGACCGGCTTGAAGTCCAGGCGGTGCCCCTCGAGGAAGAACAGCGAGTGCTTCAGCCAGTGCTGGTCGTCGCGCTCGGGGTAGTCGATGCGCGAATGCGCGCCACGGCTCTCCTGGCGCGCCAGCGCCGCGGTCACCGTCGCCACCGCCAGCTGGCTGAGGTTCTCCAGCTCGAAGGCCTCGATGCGCGCGGTGTTGAACATCCGGCTATGATCCTGCAACACCGCCTCGCCCACGCGCGCGTGGATATCGCGCACCTTGTCGAGACCCTCCTGCAACACGGCCTCCTCGCGAAACACGCTGCAGTATTTCTCCATGGTCGCCTGCAACTCGTCGCGCAGCGCGGCCACCGATTCGCCCTCGCCCTTGCGATCCCAACGGTGCAGGTGGTCCAGCGCGCGCGTCACGCTGTCTTCGTCCATGCGGCGGTGGTAACGGGTCTCGCCGAGGTAATCGATGATGTGGTTACCGGCCGCGCGGCCGAAGACGACGATGTCCAGCAGGGAGTTGCCGCCGAGACGGTTGGCACCGTGCACCGAGACGCAGGCGCACTCGCCCACCGCGTACAGGCCCGGCACGGGTTCCTCGCCGCCACCCACCGGTACCACCACCTGGCCGTGGCGGTTGGTGGGAATGCCGCCCATGGTGTAGTGGGCCGTGGGCGCCACGGGAATGGGCTGCTCGGCGGGATCGATACCAAGGAAGGTGCGCGTCATATCGCAGATCCCCGGCAGGCGCTTGTGCACCTTGTCGCGGCCAAGGTGATCCAGTTTCAGGTAGACGAAGTCGCCGTCGGGGCCGCAACCGCGGCCTTCGCGGATCTCGATGGCGATGGCGCGGCTCACCACGTCGCGGCTGGCGAGATCCTTGGCGTGGGGCGCATAGCGTTCCATGAAACGCTCGCCGTCGCGGTTGACCAGGTAGCCGCCCTCGCCGCGCGCGCCCTCGGTGATCAACATGCCCTTGCCGGCGATGCCGGTGGGATGAAACTGGAAGAACTCCATGTCCTGTGCAGGAAAGCCCGCGCGCAGCACCATGGCGATGCCGTCGCCGGTATTGATGTGGGCATTGGTGTTGGTGCGGAACAACTGCCCCGCGCCGCCGGTGGCGATCAGCGTGGTCTTGGCCTCGATGAGCAGGGGCTCGCCGGTCTCGATCTCCAGGGTCAGGGCGCCGAGGATGAAGCCCTCCTCGTCGGTGACCAGATCGATGGCATAGAACTCGTCGAAGAAATGGGTCTTGGCGCGGATGTTCTGCTGGTAGAGGGCATGCAGGATGGCATGACCGGTGCGATCCGCCGCGGCACAGGTACGCGCCGCCTGCTCGCCGCCGAAGTTCTGGCTCTGCCCGCCGAAGGGCCGCTGGTAGATCTTGCCATTGTCGAGGCGCGAGAACGGCACGCCGGCATGCTCCAGCTCATAGACCAGGTGCGAGGCGGCGCGACACATGTACTCGATGGCGTCCTGGTCACCGAGGTAGTCGCTGCCCTTGACGGTGTCGTACATGTGCCAGTGCCAGTTGTCCGGCAGGACGTTGGCCAGCGCGGCGTTCATGCCGCCCTGCGCGGCGACGGTGTGCGAGCGCGTGGGAAAGACCTTGGAGACCACCGCCACGTTGGCCTCGGCCTGCGCCAGTTGCAGGGCCGCGCGCAGCCCGCCGCCGCCGGCGCCGATGACCAGGGTGTCGAACTTGCGGCGCGCCAGTCCGTGCAGCCCCATCAGACCACCACCGCGCGCACGAGGATCAGCGCCAGCCACACGCCTAGGGCGAGCAGGAACAGCGCGAACAGGGCGAGCGCCATGAAGCGCGGCGCGCCCGCCGGGGCATAATCCATGAGGATGTCGCGCCCGCCCACCCAGGCGTGGACGAACAGCGCCAGAAAGAACAGCCCGGTGGCTACCGCCAGCACGGTATCCTGGAACAGCGCCCGCCAGCCGGCATAGTCCCAGGGTTGACCGGCGACCAGGCCGATGACGGCGAAAACCAGGTAGGCGCCGATGTAGGCGGCGCTGAAACGCTGCCACATCCAGCTGCGCAGTCCCTGGGCGCGAATACTCACAGGATCCAGTTCCCCCACACGAAAAAGGCCAGCACTACCCCGCCCAGGTTCACCACCCAGGCCGAGGCGCGCGCCGGCGCCAGGGCCACGCCGACGTGCAGATCCGAGAGCAGGAAGCGAATACCCGCGAGAAAGTGGTGGACAATGGCCCACACCAGCACCAGCGCCACCAGCTTGATCACAGGGTGCGCCAGCAGCGCGCCAACCCGTGCGAAGCCCTCGGGGCCGGCCAGCGACAACTCCAGCAGGTACAGGAATACCGGCAGGGCGAGAATGAGAAAGGCCCCGGAGATCCGATGGGCAATGGAGGCATAACCGGTGACCGGCAGGTGGATCTTGAACAGATTGAGATAGACCGGACGTTTTTGTTCTTGTGACTTCACTGTCTTCGCAAGACCTCTTACGCGGGACGACGACTGAGATATAATGCGCGTCCCAATCCTGACCCTGTTAAGTGTAGTCCTTTTTTTCACGGGGTTCGAATTTCTATCATGCGAGGACGAGAGCGACCCATGAATGCAGCCTGGCAAGACTACCTGCGCGGCCTTGGCGCCGAGATCGACGCGGAGACGGTTCGCTTCGACGAGTCGGCGGCACTGGCGGCGGCCGGGGCGGGCAACCTGCTCGCCGATCTTTCTCCGCTTGGACTGATCCGCGCCAGCGGCGCCGACGCGCGCGAGTTCCTGCAGAACCAGTTCAGCAGCGACGTGCGCGAAGTCGGCGCGCAACACAGCCAGATCAGCAGCTACTGCACCGCCAAGGGACGTGTCCTCGCCGTGTTTCGTATCCTGCAGGAGGGTGATGCCTTCCTGCTGGTGCTGCCGCGCAGCATTCTGGAAAACACCCTCGGACGCCTGCGCATGTTCGTCCTGCGCAGCCAGGTGGAACTCGCCGATGTGAGTGACGAGTACGTCGTCGCTGGGCTGGCGGGCGAGGCAGCCCCCGCCCTGGTGGCGGAGGCCGCGGGCGCGGCCCCATCCGACACCGACGAGGTCGTCGAGACCGAGGGCGCCCGCCTCGTGCGCCTGCACGGCGCGACACCCCGCTTCCTGGTGGTCGCCACGCCCGCCGCCATGCCGACCCTGTGGACACGCTGGCAGGCGTCCGCCACCCCCGGCGGTGAGACGGCCTGGCGCCTGTTGGCCATCCGCGCGGGGGAACCCGCCATCGCCCCGCAGACCGTGGAGCATTTCGTGCCGCAGATGATGAACCTCGATGTCCTCGGCGGGATCAGCTTCAGGAAGGGCTGCTATCCGGGCCAGGAAATCGTCGCCCGCACCCACTACCGCGGCAAGCTCAAGCGACGCATGTTCCCCGCGCGCTGCGACAGCGCCGAGGCCATCGCCCCTGGCACCGAGATCTACGTGGCCGGCGGCCAGCAGGCCATCGGCGAGGTGGTGCAGGCCGCGCCCTCCCCCGATGGCGGACAGGAACTGCTGGCCGTCCTGCGCCTGGAAAACCGCGACGACAAGCTGTGCCTCGGCGGCCCCGAGGGCGCCCCGCTCGCCGTCGGCGATCCCCCCGGCGATCTGCAACTGGACGACTGAACAACACTCAACTTTCCCTTCCGGCTGCCGATAGTCCCCCCAATGGAGGCGTCCCTGTCGCGAGTGCGGGGCCGCGTACGGGGCCCACCAAATGGACAGAAGGAAAAGTGATCCCATGAGTGACGACATCAAGACCCGCTTCATCGATGAGTTATTGAACGACCTGGAGCAGGACAAGCTGGTCCTGCCCACCCTGCCCGAAGTGGCCCTCAAGGTGCGGGACACGCTGGAGAACGAGGACACCTCCATGCGCGAGGTGGCCGAGGCCATCAGCACCGACGCGGCCCTGTCGGCCCGCATGATCCAGGTGGCCAACAGCCCCCTGATGCGCGCCGCGCGCCAGATAGAGAGCGTCGAGGCGGCGGTCACGCGCATGGGCAGCAACATGATCAGAAACCTTGTAACCAGCATGGTTATGGAGCAGATGTTCCAGGCCACCTCGGACGCCACCGACAAGCGCCTGCGCGCGGTGTGGGAACACAGCGTGCAGGTGGCGGCCATCAGCCACGCCCTGGCGAGCCAGTTCACGAAGCTGGCGCCGGAGCAGGCCATGCTGGCCGGCCTGGTACACGACATCGGTACCCTGCCCATCCTCACCCACGCGGAGGACCGCCCCGAGCTGCTGGCCAACGAGGCCATGCTCGACGCCATCATCCGCGAGACCCATACCCGCATCGGCGGCGCCATCCTGGAAAAATGGAGTTTTCCCGCGGATCTCGTCGCCTGCGCCGCGGAGCACGAAGACCTCGGGCGCAGCCACGACGGCACGGCCGACTACACAGACGTGGTCATGGTGGCCAACCTGCAGAGCCACCTGGGCAGCGATCACCCCCTCACCGCCGTGGACTGGGGCAGCGTGTCGGCCTTCTCCCGCGTGGGCCTGGAAGTGGACGTCAACGTGGTGGAGATGGACGAGACCAGCGCCGACATCGAGGCGGTGCGCTGCGTGCTTGCCGGTTGACGGCGCCTCGATCGCGCGGGGAGGGACAGCACCGCGTCCAGACGAATTCAGGCGAGTTGAAAGACGGACTTGCGCTGCAGCTTCAGGGACAAGCCGCAGTACTCGATGATGGCTTCTTCATCCTTGTTGTGGGTGTAACGGCCAAGGCGGGGATTGCGAAACCGGAAACTGTAGCGTTCGGAACAGGCCCAGATGAGGTGGCGAACGTCTCCCGGGTCGCGCTTGTGCAGCGCGGCGAGTTGCGCCGCCGGATGACTCACCAGCACCCAGCCCGGTGGCGCTTCCGTGTCATCCGGAAACAGGGGGCGCTCGATCTGCATGAAACGGCGGATGATCAGCGACAGCATGGGGTACTCGAGCTGCGACCAGCCCGGCATGTCCTCGGGTATCCAGTAGACGTGGCAGGAAATACTCAGCTTCTCGTCGTCGACACAGGATTCCAGCGTCGCCTCCCCCCCCTTTTTGGGCAGCCTCAGATAGTCGCGGTAACGGGGAGGCAGGAAAACGATGGGGCGAAAGGCATGATCATTGTCGCCGTGCTCGGTGATCCCCAGCCGCGGCACCACCTCCCGCCAGAACGTCAGCGGCAGCAGGTGGCAGTTGGTGATGAAGACAAACTTCTCGCGGTAGCGGTAGTGCAGCTTGAGCAGTGCCCACACCACGGCAAGAACCGCAAAGAGCCCCCCCGCGACCTCGAAGAACAGCTTGTATTCGTTGAGCAAGGCCATTTGCCCTCTCCAGTCATGCCCGGCCGGCGTGCGCCACCCTTCCCCCGGTCTGGCTCAGTCGTCCTGTGCTACTCCGGCCGCATGTGCGGAAACAGCAGCACGTCACGGATGGAGGGCGCGTCGGTGAACAGCATCACCAGGCGATCGATGCCGATGCCCTCGCCCGCCGTCGGCGGCATGCCGTGTTCCAGCGCGGTGATGTAGTCCTCGTCGAAGAACATGGCCTCGTCGTCGCCGGCCTCCTTCTCCTCCACCTGCTTGCGGAAACGCTCCGCCTGGTCCTCTGCATCGTTGAGCTCAGAAAAGCCATTGGCGATCTCGCGCCCGCCGACAAAAAACTCGAAACGGTCGGTGACGAAGGGGTCCGCGTCGTTGCGCCGCGCCAGCGGTGAGACCTCGGTGGGATAGGCGGTGATGAAAGTGGGGTCCATGAGGCGGTGCTCGACGGTCTTCTCGAAGATCTCGATCTGCACCTTGCCCAGCCCCCAGCTGTCCCTGACCTCGATGCCCAGGCGCTCGG
>JALTLF010000167.1:0-3020 GCA_027005735.1 Chromatiales bacterium
CTCGGCGCGCTGATCAACAGCGTGGTGCTCATTACCGGTTCCGTGTGGGTGCTCTCGGAGGCCCTCCCCCGCCTCGTCAACCCGGAAATGCCCCATGCCCAGGGCATGTTCTGGCTGGCGATCCTGGGCGTGACGGTCAACGGCTATGCCGCCTGGCGGCTGAGCAAGGGCAGGACGCTCAACGAGCGCGTGCTCAACTGGCACCTGCTGGAGGACGTGCTGGGCTGGGTGAGCGTCCTCATCGTCAGCCTGGTGCTGCTGTTCTTCGACTGGCCCATCCTCGACCCCATTCTCTCCATCGGCTTTACGCTGTTCATCCTGCTCAATGTCCTGCGCAACTCCGTGCAGACCGTGCGCCTCTTTCTGCAGTCGGTGCCCGACAGGGCCCTGCTGGAGGATATTCGCGAACGCCTGTCCACGCTGGAACACGTTAAGGCCGTGCACTACCTGCACCTGTGGTCACTGGACGGCGAACGCAACGTGCTGACCGCCCACCTGGAGATCGACACGATGATCAGCGCCGAGGAACAAAGGCGCCTGAAGGAAGCGATCCGCGAGAGACTGGCCGACTTCGCCCTGGCGCATACCACCATCGAGCTGGAATTGCCCGACGAACCCTGCCGCGACGCCTGACGAGAGCCGAGAAGACTCGGTTGCCACTCATCCACAGAACGTGCAGACCGTTACAGCCATATGCCGAATTCGGTACGGCCGGCAGACAGGCAAACATGCTTTAACAGGCAGAAAACAGGCTAAAGCTTGCCTTTATAGCGGCCGATGAAACCGTTGACGCCGTCACAGACCTGCCATGACATGGATAGAACGAGAAACCGTGGAGGAGAAGATGAATTTTCTCGACGCCCTCAATGCCCACATCATGTGGAAACAGCGCCTCAAGAGTTATGTTGCCGGAACCTCCGAAGAACAGCTCGATCCCGAGGTCATCTGCCTCGACAACCAATGCCTCCTGGGGAAGTGGATCTACGGCAACCAGGACACCCTGTCCCACTCCGAGTTGTTCGAGAAGGTACGCCGCATGCACGCCACTTTCCACGAGTCGGCCGCGGATATCGTGCGCCTGACCCAGAAGGGCAAGGCCGATGATGCACAACGTCTGCTCAACGGTGGCTATGCCGATATCTCCCACCAGCTTCAGGGGCTGATCCTGAAACTGGCGCGTGAGCACGACTACCAGCACCCCTGAGTCTGTATACCGGAACCACCGCCTGGCCGCTCGGCCATCCTCGTTCCGGAAAATGGGCGTGATCCGTAACGTGATCTGATCAACTATACAAGCGTGTGATGTTCCCGCAGCGCAGTCTGGATACGAATGAATTCGACGATATTGTCGAGATCGATGACCCCCACCGAGTGGCCGTCCCGCATGACGACCAGCAGGGAGGCGTGCCCCTCCTGCATTTTCGTCAACACCTTCTCCAGCGGCTCACTGAAATCCGCGCGTAATACCTGGCGCTGCATCCACTCGCCGGTGCGCGCCCCCGCCCCCTGTTCACTGAGGCCACGCAGCATGTCCTTCTGGCTGAGCACGCCGACCACCTCATCGCCTTCCACCACGGGAAAGTCCTTCTGGGTTCCGGCCATGGTCAGCTCAACGGCCCTGCCGAGGGGGTCCTGTGGAGACAGGACCTGGTAGTCACGCAACATCGCCTGGCCCACCGTGACGCTGCCAAGACTTGACCTGACCTCCTCCACGCCGGCCTCGGCGGCAGCACCGATCCAGACAAACAGGGCGATAAAGATCAGGATGGGATTGTAGAGCAGCCCAAACAGCCCCAGCCATAGCGCCAGCCCCTGCCCCACCTTTGCCGCCATCTGGGTGGCCCGCGCGTGCCCCATGCGCATGCTGAGGAAGGCACGCAATACACGCCCGCCATCCATGGGGAAGGCCGGCAGCAAATTGAAGATGGCAAGCACGAGATTGAGAATCATCAACTGCTGAAGCAGGGCCATGCTGCCCATCTCCATCTCTTCCAGTGGCTGCATGGCGTGGGTAGCCGTAAGCCACAGCCACAGTGCCAGTGCGATGACGAGATTGACTGCGGGACCTGCGAGGGCAACCGCCACCTCGTGCCACGGCTCCCGTGGCATGCGCTCCATGCTGGCGACGCCCCCTATGGGCAGGAGGGTGATCTTGCGGGTCTGGATGCCATATCGCCGCGCAACCAGTGCATGGCCCAGTTCATGCAATACGACGCAGGCAAAAAGGGCAACAATGAATATCAGCGAAGCAATCACCACGGCCATGTCGCGGCTGAGCAACCAGTACTCCAGCGCGATCCAGGCAACAAGGATCAGGAAGGTGGCATGGAGATAGATATCGATGCCGGCAAGCCGGGCGATTTTCCAGGACCATTTCATGGCGTCAATATCCCCTGGCGGGCAACCCCGTGGTCAGACCGGGTTGGCCTGCTCAGTGCAGGAGAGAAAGGTTGCTGTTCGTCGCATGTTACCGCTTTCAGTCCATTGCACAAAGCCCTTGCACGATGTCGGCGTGTCTCCATGCGCAATACAGTTTCTGGAGATCCTGCTCGGGCGAAACCCCCGTCATGTCGATTCCGTCCATGCATGACATCGCCCCTTCCTGGGGACCATCGGTCGCTTCTCGAACCACCTGTGCACCCGTATATAAGGCCGGAGGTGCGAATCTCACTCGCTCAAATACAAACAGGCCCGCCATTGGCGGGCCTGTTTCTTTTGGCGCGCTCGGGAGGATTACTCGGGCTGCCGCCCTCGCCCTGCGGGCCGCCGCCGCTGCGCGGCGACGTTCAAGCGGCTTCCAGCCGCTTATCGAACCGCTGTTTTGATGACGTCGGAGGTTCAAATCTCCCTCGCTTAAAAACAAACAGGCCCGCCATGGGCGGGCCTGTTCTTATTGGCGCGCTCGGGAGGATTACTCGGGCTGCCGCCCTCGCCCTGCGGGCCGCCGCCGCTGCGCGGCGACGTTCAAGCGGCTTCCAGCCGCTTATCGAACCGCTGTTTTGATGACGTCGGAGGTTCAA
>JALTLF010000167.1:3120-3257 GCA_027005735.1 Chromatiales bacterium
CCCCCAAAACACAGGGCCGGTAAGGAAAAATGGCGGAGAGAGAGGGATTCGAACCCTCGATGGAGCTATAAACCCCATACTCCCTTAGCAGGGGAGCGCCTTCAGCCTCTCGGCCATCTCTCCAGAACTTCTTCAAT
>JALTLF010000167.1:3357-14830 GCA_027005735.1 Chromatiales bacterium
TCCTGCCCAACCGGTTTAAATCCGGTCGTAATCTTTCCAGGCTCGGCCATCCGGGCCTCGCCAGGAAAGCCAGGGTTTGCCATCCCTGGCAAACCCGTTCGTCTCGCTGCGAAGTGACATTCAGTCACTTCGGTCTCGACTCACCCCTTAGCAGGGGAGCGCCTTCAGCCTCTCGGCCATCTCTCCAGAACTTCTTCAATTCCTGCCCAACCGGTTTAAATCCGGTCGTAATCTTTCCAGGCTCGGCCATCCGGGCCTCGCCAGGAAAGCCAGGGTTTGCCATCCCTGGCAAACCCGTTCGTCTCGCTGCGAAGTGACATTCAGTCATTTCGGTCTCGACTCACCCCTTAGCAGGGGAGCGCCTGTACTCACCCCTTCGGGGCCATTGCCGCCCCTGGCGGCAACGTTCCAAATCGCTCCCGGCGATTTGGTCAGCCTCTCGGCCAATGTACATGGATGTACAGGTGCCGCCCGCGCACATGGACGTGCGGCCTCGGGCGGCCATCTCTCCAGAAAATTCGTACGCGATTTTACCGCATCCACCCGCCCGCCGGGCAGGGAAAAATCCCGAAATCACGCGAAACCGGCCACGAAACCACCGGTTTCCGGGCGGGAAAGCATACTAATCCTGATGGGGAAGGTAAAGCGGAAATGGCCCCGGCGGCGACCGGGGCCGGGGGACTTACTCGCCGCCCTTTTCGGCAGCCTGCTCGTTCTTGATACGGTCGTAGATCTCTTCGCGATGCACCGACACTTCCTTCGGGGCGTTCACGCCGATTCGGACCTGGTTGCCCTTGACGCCCAGTACGGTAACCGTGACGTCGTCACCGATGACCAGGGTCTCACCTACCCGCCGAGTTAAAATTAACATTCCTTACTCTCCTGAAATTTACTTGTCGACCCAGATGACTCAAAGCGCATCCTGCACACAAGGCGGCGCATCCCTGGTAACTATCGTCCCGCTATGGGGAAACTTTAGCTCGCCTGAAACGGTTAATACAGTCGTCAGCCCGCTTCTTCCTGCTCCAGCCCAAAGGCAGCATGCAGGGATCGCACCCCCAGTTCCAGATATTTTTCATCCACCACCACCGAAATCTTGATTTCAGACGTTGAAATCATGCGGATATTGATGCCTTCGTTGGCCAGGGTTTCGAACATCTTGCTGGCGATGCCGGCGTGCGAGCGCATGCCGACGCCCACCAGCGAGAGCTTGACGATCTTGTCGTCCCCGGTGACCTCGCGCGCCCCCAGTTCCGCAGCCGTCTTCTCCAGAATAGCACGTGCCTTGTCGAAATCGTTGCGGTGCACGGTGAAAGTGAAATCCGTGGTGCCGTCTGCGCCGATGTTCTGGATGATCATGTCGATCTCGATATTCGCCGCGCCCACGGGACCGAGGATATGGAACGCCACGCCGGGCTTGTCGGGGACACCCCGGATGGACAGCTGGGCCTCGTCGCGGTTGAAGGCAATGCCTGAAATGACCGGTTTTTCCATATCCCCTTCCTCGTAACTGATCAGCGTGCCGGGGCCGTCCTCGAAGGAAGACAGCACCCGCAGGGGCACGTTGTACTTGCCGGCGAACTCCACCGCGCGGATCTGCAGCACCTTGGAACCGAGGCTGGCCATCTCCAGCATTTCCTCGAAGGTAATGCGATCCAGCCGCCGGGCATGGGGCTCCACGCGCGGGTCGGTGGTGTAGACGCCGTCCACGTCGGTAAAGATCTGGCACTCGTCGGCCTTCAGGGCCGCCGCCAGTGCCACCGCGGTGGTATCGGAGCCGCCCCGCCCGAGGGTGGTGATGTTGCCGTGCTCGTCCACCCCCTGGAAGCCGGCCACCACCACCACGCGGCCGGCGTCCAGGTCGGCACGCACGCGCGCCTCGTCGATGTCGAGGATGCGCGCCTTGGTGTGCGCCCCGTCGGTCAGGATGTGCACCTGGTGACCGGTATAGGAGCGCGCCGGGCAACCCCGCCTGTTCAGCGCCATGGCCAGCAGGGCGATGGTGACCTGCTCGCCGGTGGCCACCAGCACGTCGTATTCGCGCGGGTCGGGCTGCGGGGCAACGGCATGGGCCAGCTCGATGAGACGGTTGGTCTCACCGCTCATGGCGGAGACCACCACCACCAGCTGGTCGCCGGCATCGTGGGCGGCCTGCACCCGCTCGGCCACGGCCTCGATGCGTTCCACCGTGCCCACCGAGGTGCCACCGTATTTCTGGACTATTAGCGCCACGTGTACTCGCGTCCCGTCAAAAGGCGGGAATTAGACAACAATTTGACGCAGAAGGAAAGTGGCAACCAAGAAATCAATGGCTTAGCTGCTGGCGCACCCAGTCGGCCACCGATGCCAGGGCCGCGTCCAGCTTCGCCGGATCCTTGCCCCCCGCCTGGGCCATGTCAGGGCGCCCGCCACCCTTGCCGCCCACCTGTTGGGCGACCGCGTTGACCAGTTCGCCCGCCTTGAGGCGGCTGGTCTGGTCCGGGGTCACCCCCGCCACCAGGGCCACCTTGTCGCCATTGACGGCGGCGAGGACCACCGCGGCGGAACCCAGCTTGTTCTTGAGCTGATCGAGGGTGTCGCGCAGCGTGCGGTTGTCGGCGCCATCGAGGCGTGCGGCCAGCACGCGCACGCCGTCGATCTCCTCGGCCCGGTCGGCCAGGTCCGAGCCCTGGGCGCTGGCCAGCTTGCCCTTGAGCTGTTCGAGTTCCTTCTCGAGCTGGCGGTTGCGCTCCAGCAGGGCGGCGGCCTTGTCCGCCACGTCCTCGCGCGAGGCCTTGAGCAGGCCGGCGACATGGCGCAGGGCGCGCTCGCCGGCCTCCAGCCAGTCCAGCGCGGCCTCGCCGGTGACGGCCTCGATGCGCCGCACGCCGGCGGCAACGCCGGTCTCGTTGACGATCTTGAACAGGCCGATGTCACCGGTGCGCCGCACGTGGGTACCGCCACACAGTTCGATGGAGAAATCCCCCATGCTCAGCACGCGTACCTGCGCATCGTATTTCTCGCCAAACAGGGCCATGGCGCCGCGCGCCAGCGCCGCCTCCATGTCCATGATCTCCGTTTCCACCGGCCTGTTGGCGCGGATCTGTTCGTTGACCCGTGCCTCGATTTGCGCCAGCTGCTCCGGCGTCACCGGCTCGAAGTGGGAGAAGTCGAAGCGCAGGCGCTCGGGCTCCACCAGCGAGCCCTTCTGGGTGACGTGCTCGCCGAGGATCTCGCGCAGGGCGGCATGCAGCAGGTGGGTGGCGGAGTGGTTGCGCGCCGTGGCCGCGCGCGCCGCCTCGTCCACCTCGCAGGTAAGGGTGTCGCCCACGCGCAGGCTGCCGCGGGTCAGTTCGCCGATGTGGGCATGGGGCTTCTGGGTATCCGCCACCTGGAACTCGGCGTCCGCGTTGTGGAGACGACCGCGGTCGCCCACCTGGCCGCCGGACTCGGCATAGAAGGGCGTGCGATCGAGATAGATGACGCCCCTCTCTCCCGCCTCGATGCGCTCACGGGGCTCACCCTCCACGACGATGGCCTGCACCGTCGCCTCGTCGCGCAGGTGCTCATAGCCGGTGAACTCGGCCTCGGCCACGTCCACCGCGGTGGTCTGGTCCACGCCCCGGAAACTGCTCGCCGCGCGGGCACGCTCGCGCTGTTCTTCCATGGCGGCCTCGAAACCGGCCATGTCCAGCGTCAGGCCGCGCTCGCGGGCGATGTCGGCGGTGAGGTCCACCGGGAAGCCGTAGGTGTCGTAGAGCTTGAAGACCGTGTCGCCGGGGATCTCCCTGCCCGTCAGGTCGGCGATGGCCGCCTCGAGGATCTGCATGCCCTGGTCCAGGGTGCGGGCGAACTGTTCCTCCTCGTTGAGCAGCACGCGCTCCACCTGCGCCTGGGCCTTGATCAACTCGGGGAAGGCGGCCCCCATCTCGTCGGCCAGCGGCGCGACCAGCTTGTGGAAGAAGGGCTCCCGCATGCCGAGCTTGTGCCCATGGCGAATGGCGCGCCGGATGATGCGGCGCAGTACGTAGCCGCGTCCCTCGTTGGACGGCAGCACCCCGTCGACGATGAGGAAGCTGCAGGAACGAATGTGATCGGCGATGACCTTGAGGGAATCGTGCGCCAGGTCCTCGCACTTGACGAGTACCGCGATGGCGCGGATCAGCTTGGCGAAGAGATCGATCTCGTAGTTGGAATGCACGCCCTGCATGACCGCGGCGAGGCGCTCGAGCCCCATGCCGGTGTCCACCGAGGGTTTCGGCAGCGGATGCAGGCTGCCATCGGCGTGGCGGTCGTACTGCATGAACACCAGGTTCCAGATCTCGATGTAGCGATCACCGTCCTCGTCGGGGCTGCCGGGCGGACCGCCGGGCACCTCGGGGCCGTGGTCGTAGAAGATCTCCGAGCAGGGACCGCAGGGACCGGTATCGCCCATGGACCAGAAGTTGTCCTTCGCGCCGATGCGGCCGAAGCGCTCGGGGGAGACGCCGATCTCCTTCAACCAGATGTCGGCGGCCTCGTCGTCTTCCTCGAAGACCGTCACCCACAGGCGTTCCTCGGGCAGCTTCATGACCTCGGTAAGAAACTCCCAGGCGTAGCCGATGGCCTCGCGCTTGAAATAGTCGCCGAAGCTGAAGTTGCCCAGCATCTCGAAAAAGGTGTGGTGGCGCGCGGTGTAGCCGACGTTTTCCAGGTCGTTGTGCTTGCCGCCGGCGCGCACGCAACGCTGGGAGCTGGCGGCGCGCGT
Organism: Chromatiales bacterium; assembly: GCA_027005735.1. Taxonomy (GTDB): domain Bacteria; phylum Pseudomonadota; class Gammaproteobacteria; order CAMYNG01; family CAMYNG01; genus HyVt-448. The sequence continues at coordinate 8,084 of JALTLF010000167.1, forward strand.
GTAGGGGCGCGTCTCCTTGCCGATGAAGACGTCCTTGAAAGGCACCATGCCGGCGTTGGTGAACAGCAGGGTGGGGTCGTTGGCCGGCACGAGCGAGGCCGACGGCACCACGGTGTGGCCCCGCTCCCGGAAGAAGTCGAGAAAAATCTGTCGTATGTCGTTGGTGCTCTGTGCGGCCATGGCTGCCTATTCTATACCACCCCTCGCGGCGATTACCCGCGCCCACCGCCGTCAGGCGTACTCCTCGTCGCGCAATACCTGTCGTATGGTGTCGCCGGAAAACCCCCGGTACTGTAAAAAGCGGGCCTGGCGGGCCCGCTGTGCGTAGTCCTCGGGCAGCGCCCGGCCGAATTTCTTTTGCCGCGCCTGCGCGGCGCGCCGTGTCCAGTCTTCCCCACAGGCGGCGAGACAGTCGGCGATCAGCGCCTCGTCCACCTGGCGCTGGCGCAGTTCCGCCTCGATGCGCGCCGGACCCCAGCCGCGTCCCACGCGCGCATGAATGAAGGCCTCGGCAAAACGCCGGTCGCTGAGCAGCTTCTCGGCGCCCAGCGCGTCGAGGGTCGCGTCGATGGCTTCCTCGTCGTAGCCCTTGTCCCGCAGCTTGTGCCGCAACTCGCCGCGGGAATGCTCGCGGCGGGCGAGCATGTCCATGGCGCTGCGTCGAACGGAACGGGATGGTGCGGAATCAGGCATGGTCTGGCGCTCCGATGCCGGACGGCGGCATCCTAACACCACTGGCGGCCCGGATCATCCCGGGCGGGATGCCGGAGCCGCCGTGGCGGGGCATGTCCCTGCCGGGCTTCAGGCTTCCTGGACGAGTGCCTCGGCCGCCGCGGCCGCCTTGCTCGCCGCCCTGCCTGCCTTGCCGCCGGCCTTGTCGGCGGGCTGCGCTTCGGCTTCGGCGTCCGCCTCGCCGCCTTCCGTCCGCAGCGCGGGCAGGAGTTTTTCCTTGATGCGGGCCTCGATCTCCTGGGCGATGTCGGGGTTTTCCTTGAGGAAGTTGCGCACGTTGTCCTTGCCCTGGCCGATGCGGTTGCCGTTATAGCTGTACCAGGCGCCGGCCTTGTCGACGATGCCCTGCTCCACGCCGAGATCGATGATCTCGCCCTCGCGTGAGATGCCTTCTCCATATAAAAGGTCGAACTGCACCTGCTTGAAGGGCGGCGCCACCTTGTTCTTGACCACCTTGACGCGGGTTTCGTTGCCGATGACCTCGTCGCCCTTCTTGATGGCGCCGATGCGGCGGATGTCCATGCGCACCGAGGAATAGAACTTGAGGGCGTTGCCGCCGGTGGTGGTTTCGGGCGAGCCGAACATGACGCCGATCTTCATGCGGATCTGGTTGATGAAGATGACGCAGCAGTTGGCGCGCTTGATGTTGCCGGTGAGCTTGCGCAGGGCCTGGGACATGAGGCGCGCGGCGAGCCCCACGTGGGTATCGCCCATCTCGCCCTCGATCTCGGCCTTGGGCACCAGTGCCGCCACCGAGTCGATGACCACCAGTTCCACCGCGCCGCTGCGTACCAGCATGTCGCAGATCTCCAGTGCCTGCTCGCCGGTGTCCGGCTGGGAGACCAGCAATTCGTCGATGTTGACGCCGAGTTTCTCGGCATAGACGGGGTCCAGCGCGTGTTCGGCATCGATGAAGGCGCAGGTCTTGCCCTGCTTCTGGGCCTCGGCGATGGCCGACAGGGTGAGCGTGGTCTTGCCCGAGGACTCCGGGCCGTAGATCTCGACGATGCGCCCATAGGGCAGGCCGCCGACGCCGAGGGCGATGTCCAGCCCCAGCGAGCCGGTGCTCACCGAGGGCATCTGCTCGGCGGGGCGATCCCCCATCTTCATCACCGAGCCCTTGCCGAACTGTTTCTCGATCTGGCCCAGTGCCGCGGCGAGGGCCTTTTTCTTCTGTTCTTCCGTGTTGTCCGCCATTTTCATACTCCCCTTCACAGGTTCAGATGTGATGTCGAAGGCGACGATCCCGCCGTGCGCCCCGTGTCTGGAGAGAAAGATAGGCAATACTTTTCACAATGTCAATATTTTTTACCACCTGGTTATTTTTTACTTGGTTGTAAATTTTACTGCCTCGGCATTTTTTACCTGCTATTATTCACGGGATAGTTTTCACGTTTGTTTTCAGGAAGTTGGCATGACACCCTCTTTCCGGCCGGCGAGCGACATCAAGCGGGGTACCCGCCAGCGCCTCGAATACATCGAGATCATGGCCTATTACACTGGCGTGGTGACCCGCTCCGACGTGGCGCGCGCCTTCGGGATCTCCGACGCCGCCGCCACCAAGGATCTCAAGTTCTACAACGAACTGGCGCCGGGCAACCTCCACTACCGGCACCGGGTCTTTGGCTTCGTGCCGGGGGAGGACTTCACCCCCCTGTTCGCCGATCTCGACCCGGCGGTGGTGCTGCCGGTGATGGCCGCCAATCTGGTGGCGCCGGGGGCGGATCCCGGCGAGGGTTCGCTGTACGGCATCCCGGTGGAGCGCCTGCCCCTGCCCGGCCGTTTCCCCCGCCGCGAGGTGCTCGCCGCGGTGATCCGCGCCATCCGCCACGGCCGCCAGCTGGAGGTCCGCTACCACTCCCTGTCCGATGGCGCGGACGCCGAACCCCGCATCCTCGAACCCCATTCCCTGGCCCACACCGGCCTGCGCTGGCACGTGCGCGCCTACGACCACAGGCACTACGACTTCCGCGACTTCGTCCTCTCGCGCATCGGCAGCGCCACCCTGCTCGATGTGCCGGCGGAATCGAGCATGCACTATGACGACGACTGGATGGAAACGGTGGTGCTGAAACTGGCCCCCCACCCCGGCCTTGGCGAGGCGCGGCGGCAGAACCTGCTCATGGACTACGCCGCCGAGGACGGTGTCATCGCCATTCCCGTGCGCCGCGCCCTGCTGGGCTACCTGCTCCAGCGCCTGTCGGTGGACAGCACACGTGAGCACTCACTCAACCCGGAGGCCTATCAGCTGGTGGTGCTCAACCGCGAGGAAATCGAGCCCTTCGCCGGCTGGGCCTTTCTCTAAATACGTGTTCCGAATTCCACTACAGTTTACCGACATCAGGCTCTCACCGGGGCGGGCCGGTGATACCTAATACTTACTTGTCATGGCGGTAAGGAAGGGTCTTCCCCTACAATCGAGTGCCCTGATACGGACACAGGACTGCAAGCCCCATGAGGAAGCCACCCATTCCCACCGCCGCCATCATGCAGGGCGTGCTGGTCTTCCTGCTGCTGGTCGCCACCGGCTGCAGCGATGCCGCGCCGCCCACCGGCACGGATCTCTGCACCGGGCTCATCACCGATGCCCGTCCCCACCCCATCAAGCCGCTGGCCAAACCGGCGCCCGGCGAGACGGTCATCGACCCGGTCTTCGGCACGCGCATCACGCGCATTACCAATGCCGCTCCCGGCATGGTCATCAAGCCCCTGTACTCCACCGTGCCGGCGTGGAATGCCGACGAGAGCTACCTCATCCTCTATCACACCGGCCGTGGCGCCAGGGCGGGGCATTCGCTCTATGACGGCAGGACCTACGAGTACATCAAGGAACTGAGGATCGCCCCCCCGGATCTCGAACAGGTCTACTGGGACCATGCCGATCCCGATATCCTTTACTACATCCGTAACCGCGGCCGGGGCGCCGCCTACCTCATGCGCCTCAACGTCACCACCGACGAGGAGGAAGTGGTTCACGAGATCCCCTGTGGGCGCAAGCTGTACGGCAACAGCCACGGCTTCATCTCCTGGGATTCGGACATCTGGGGACTCGGCTGCCGGGGCCGCACGCGCAAGGACAAGGTCATGTTCTGGTTCAGCCTCCTCACCGGCAAGGCGGGTATCCGGCAACCCTACCAGAAGGGCGGGGCACCGCTGGTGGCGCCGAGCGGCCGGCTGTTCTACCAGGCGGGGAATGTACTCGACCGGGAACTGAACATCGTGCGTGCCCTGGATGTGGGCAATCCCTTTGAACACGCCTCGCTGGGCCGTACCCTCGATGGCCGTGATACCTACAATGAAGTCTCCTTCGACGGCAGGCATATCGGCTCGCTGGTCACCCACGACATGCAAAGCGGCAAGGTGCGCGTCATCATCGGCCCGAAGACGGGCTATCCCTACCCGCCATCGGCCACCCATGTCTCAGCCATCGCCTTCAAAAAGCCCGGCTGGGTGGCGGTCTCCAGCGTCGGCAAGCGTCGCGGCATCAAGCCACTGGACATGGAATTGTACCTGGCCAATACCAATCCCGGCCAGTGGCAGGTATGCCGCGTGGCGCATCACCGTTCCTGGGGCAAGGCGGGCAGGAAGAGTTACTGGGCCGAACCCCACGTGGTCATCAGTCCCAGCGGCACGCGCCTGCTGTTTGGCAGTGACTGGGAAAACTCGGGCAGCGTGGATACCTATGTGGTCGAATTACCGGCCTACGGCAGGAAGTGACGACCCTGCATGTCCCACGGCCGTGGCTACGAGGTTCGGCTGGCGTCGATAGAGGATGCCGAGCAGGTGGCGCCGGTGTGGACGTCCCTGTGCGCCGCGACAAGGGTTCCCTTGTTCCTGTCCTGGGAATGGATCGGCACCTGGCTGGAATGCCTGCCACCCGGTGAGCGCCCCCTCCTGCTCAGCGCCTGGCGCGACGACAGACCCCATGCCGCCTGCCTGCTGGTGCATAAGTCCCTGCGCCGACACTATCTGTTGCCGTCCCGGGTGCTGTTCGTCAATGTCACCGGCGAGCGCGACTACAACCTGAACCCGGAATACAACGGCATCCTTGCAAGCGATACGGCGGCGAAGGCCGCGCTGCTGGACTTTCTTTGCCGGCAGCGCGACGACTGGGACGAGATCCACCTGCCCGCCGTGACGCAGGCAGAGCGTGACGAGCTAGGCGACCTCGCCCGGGCGCAGGGCCTGCGGCTGCTCACGCAACGCCGCTCTCGCTGCTATCGCGTGGATCTCGCGGCCCTGCGCGCCGGTGACGGTGATTACCGCCAAGGGCTGAGCCGTAACGCGCGCTACCAGCTGAACCGGGCATACCGGGCTTACCGCCGCCTGGGGGAGGTCCGCATCGAGGCCGCCGCCGACCTGGACACCGCGCTGGCCTGGTTTGCGAACCTCAAGATCCTGCACACGCGCAGCTGGCACCGGCGCGGCAAGGGCGGCGCCTTCGACAAGCGGTACTGGGAGCCCTTCCATCGCCGCCTCATCGAGCGCCTGTTTCCCACGGGGCGCATCCAGATGCTGCGTATTCGGGCCGGGACGAGCGACATCGGCTACCTGTACAACATTCTCGACGGCGGGGAGGTGCTGTTCATCCAGAGCGGCTTCAACTACGCGGCCGATCCGCACCTCAAGCCGGGTTACGTCAGCCACGCCCTGGCCATCGAGGAAAACCTGCGCGCTGGCAACGACGGCTATAATTTTCTCGCCGGCGACGAGCGCTACAAGAAGACCCTTGCCCGGGCCGCGGAGCCCCTCTCCTGGCTGAGCATCCAGCGCCCCCGCCTGCGCTTCGGTATCGAAAACTGCCTGCGCCGCCTGTTACGTCCGCGCGCCCCGTAGGTGACGCGCAAGGAGGAACACCGCGGCACGCAAGCGCGCCAGCCACGCCAGCAGGCCGGCGCGCAGTCCCCGATTGAACCAGCGGCAGCTCACCACCGCGCGTGCCGCGGGCGCCCAGCCATCGACCCAGGCGACATCGGTGACGAAGTTCAACTCGCGCTGGCGGCTCCCGCCACACCAGTCCTGGCGGATCATGTCGATGAGCAGCTTGCCCGGGCTGCCGCGACGAACCCGCTGTGCGCGGGCGATCTTCAGCAGGTAACAGGTGCCGGCAAGTTGCACGGCAAACACCGCCGCGATGGGCCGCCCGGCCTGGCGCAACAGGTAGATCACCGATCGCAGACACATCCTCTCCCCGTCCTCGTTGCCTGCCACGCCGAGCGCGATGAGGCGCCGGTAGAAACCGATGAGTCCGGGATGCAGGGCTATGGCGCTGCCACGCCGCCCCTTCCAGCCGTCGCGTTCCAGTTGCAGAAACTGCACGAAGGCCGTCTCCAGTGCCACGCCCCGGTCCGCCACCACCAGCTCCAGTTCGCCGTCTCGCGCAAGGCGCCGCCGCGCGCGCGCGAGATGACGAGCTGCGGGAACATCGACTGCGGCGGCACAAGCCAGGTATTTGCTGCGCGTGATCCGTGCCTGGATACAGGGAAAACTCCGCGCAACGACCCGCCGGCAGTCCGGTCCTCCATCCTCAGGCCGGCGGGAGAGTTGCAGGCAATCCCAGGGGCGCGGACTGTGCTCGCACAACCAGTCCAACAGGAAGGCCAGGGCGGCCGTGCCATGCTGTGCATCCTGCACGGCATCGGAAAAGGGCAGGTGGGGATGCTGGGGCGTGGCCCAGCAGCGCAGTGGCATGCCGGCCAGGCGCTGACGCCGCCACTGCAGGGGCAGTATCAGGCAGGCCTGCTGCTGCCGTGAAACGACGAAGAACCGAAGCGTATCGGCATCCACCAGCCCTGCTTCCAGGATCGCGGCATACCAGTCCCAGGTGTGGGAGAAGTTCAGCGCTGCCTGACGGCGTTCGAGATCACGCCACTGTGCCTCCAGGGCATGCAGGCCCGCGAGTCCCTGGCAGGAGGCCACGGTAAATTCCAGTTTCCCTGCATGGTCGTTATGCTCACCGGCCTGCATCTGAAGATTGTCCGAACCCTGCGCAAAAGTTTGCTGCCTTCCGGCTAG
>JALTLF010000168.1 GCA_027005735.1 Chromatiales bacterium
CCTCGCAGCCAAGGTAGTCGCGGATGATGTAGAGATCCTTCTCGCCGTTTTGCAGGCAGCTGGTGGCGCCGGGAGAGGGGGTCATGTTGAAGACGATGCCAAGGCCGGTGTCGATCTTGGCCTCGCCGAGGTGCAGGCGGTGATGGATCTTGTCGATCATCACCGGGCGGATGCCCCCCGTGCGGCGCGCAAAGCGCAGGTCGCGTAGTTGCAGGCGTGGCACGATCTTGCGCGCGTCGCGCAGGAACAGGCGCCGGCGGATGCCGGGGATCTCGAAGAGAAAATTCTTCAGGATGTAGTTGCGGATCTCCGGTACCTTCATCAGGTCCCACAGGACGCGCAGTACGTCGCGGTCGGGGCGCACCACGCGCAGGAAGTCGAGGATGGTGCGGTAGTGGTAGCGCTCCAGCATGGGCAGCGCCAGCGCGGTGGGCCCGAAGCGGGTCTTGCCTTCGGCGAGCAGATCCGGATCACCGTGGATGGCGGCGAAGGGCAGCTTGTCATTCTGTACCGTGTAGACCTTGCCGTTGAGGATCGCCGGCGTGTAGTAGAAGCTGCCGGCGATGGGCAGGCAGGAATAGTGCAGCCCATGCCCCAGTTGTTGCGCAAACAGCAGGCTGTGTCCGCCGGCGCAGACTACCACGAAGCGCGCGCGCAGGGTGGTCTCGCCGGCGAGAATATCGAAGCCGTCGTCCAGGGGCTCGATGCCGCGCACGCGGGTGGCGGTGCGCACGTCGATGCGCCTGCCGCGTGCCTGCCCGGCCTTTTCCACGAAGGACTCGGACAGGCGCTGGAAATTGACCGCGGAGTAATCGTTGGTAACGGCCAGCGCGGCGACGGCCTCGCTTCGCCCGTCCATGACCGCGGGCTCGATGCGCGCGATGTCGGTTTCGCGGAACAGCTGCATGTGCGGGAAGTGGGGCGAGAACTCCTCGAAGCGCTGTTCGAGAAAGCCGATCTCGTCGGCGCCCACGCCCATGACCATCTTGGGATAACGGAAGATGACTTCCGCACGGTTACTGAGAGACTCGGTGTAGCGTTCCACCATGCGCGCCCCCTGTTTGACACTGACGGCCTTCTCCAGGGTGTAGTTGGTTTCGATGTCGCCGGCGTGCAGGGTCTGGCTGTTGTTGCGTCCGTGGGAGTTGACCGAGGCGAGGCGGGGATACTTCTCCACCAGGCAGAGACTTTTCAGATCGCTGTAGCGGGAGAGCAGGTAGAGCAGGGCGCAGCCGGAAATGCCGCCGCCGATGATGACTACGTCGTACTCAGTGCTTTCCATGAGCGGAGTATATCCCTGTTTTCGCGGTCATGCCGCGCGTCTCACTGTGACGCGTGTCTTGTCAGGCCGCGGGGGAGAGAAACAGGTCACGCATCTCGGCGAACAGCCCCTGCGTGTCACCCACTACCCCGGGCAGGATGGCGGCATCGATGCCGGCCGTCTTCCAGGCGCCGGCCTGCATGGGCGGGGCGTCGGTTTCATCGATATCGGTACTGTCGAGTTCGGCCATCACGGCAATGGAGTTGGCCAGGTGCACGATGGCGCACTCCGCCTGCAGGCGGTCGGCCGCCTCGGGCTGGTGATGCCAGCGCAGGGTGGCGACGAACAGCTCCGGCAGGTGCCAGTGGGCGAGCAGTTCGGCGCCCAGCTCCGCGTGATCGAAACCCAGCTGATCGTGTTCGTAGCGGCTGATGGCGGTTTCATCGACGTCTTCCATGGCGCGGGTGAGGATGGCGCGCGACTCCCCGGGCAGCTGGCTGAAGATCACCAGCTGGCCGATGTCGTGCAGCAGGCCGGCGACGAACAGGGAATCGGCCGTGGCCCTGCGGCCGCTTTGCTCGGCGAGGAGCTTGGCGGCGCAGCCGCAGCGGATGCTGTGGGCCCAGAAGTCCTCCATGGTCACCAGTTCGTTGGGGATCCCCTCGAAGGCGTCGATGGTGGAGGTCGCCAGCACCAGGTCGCGCAGCTTCTTCGTGCCGATGGTGGTGAGGGCGCGGGCAACGGTATCCACCTTGCGGCTGAAGCCGTACATGGCGCTGTTGGCCATGCGCAGCACGCGCGCGGTGAGGCCCGGGTCCTGGCTGATGACTTCGCCGATCTGCTCCATGCCGGCGGTGGGGGACTCCACCAGCTCGTTGACCCGGTAGAAGACCCCGGGCAGGGAGACGAGGTTATCGACCTGTTTGACCAGTTGGCTGACGGATGTGCTCATGGGTACGGGTACGGGCCTTCCTGGCTCTCGGTGGTTGGTTGGCTACCATTATAGTCGGTAGCCGGGGGTGGAAACTTGAGGGAAAAACGGCCGATTTGTGCGGCCCGCCCGCCTTCCCTGTCACGGCGGCGGGCGCAGCGCTCATTTCATGGGGACCTCGATGAGCAGTACCTGGCTGTCGGCGGGGAAGTCCAGGCGCAGACTCGCGGTGTGCCATACGCCCATGGCATCGCGCCGCGAGAGGGTCTCGCCCGCGATGGCCACCTCGCCGTCGATGACGAAGACATAGACGCCGTTGCCTTCGGCATGCAGCCGATAGTCCACCGACCGGCCGGCATCGAAGTCGCCGCGGGAGAACCAGGCATCCTGGTTGATGCGCAGCGCATGCCCGTCGTCCTCCGGCGCCACCAGCACCTGCAGGCGGTTGCGGCGGCCTGCGGCATCGAAGGCCTTCTGATCGTAGCGCGGCGTGACGTCCTTCAGTTTTGGCAACACCCAGATCTGCAACAGGTTCACCGGCTCGCTGTGCGAGGCGTTGAACTCCGAGTGGCGCAGGCCGCTGCCCGCCGACATGACCTGCACCTCGCCCGCGTGGAGCAGCTGTTCGTGGCCCATGCTGTCGCGGTGACGCAGGGCGCCGGCGAGCGGCACGGTGACGATCTCCATGTTGTCGTGGGCATGGGTGTCAAAGCCCCCGGCGGGGGCGATGACATCGTCGTTGAGGACCCGCAGCCTGCCGAAGTGCATGCGCGCGGGGGCGTGCCAGTCGGCGAAGCTGAAGGAGTAACGCGCCTGGAGCCAGCCGTGATCCGCGCGCCCGCGTTCCCCGGCGCGGTGGACCACGGCGTCCATGCTCATGCCTCCTTCTCGTGGCTGCCGTCGCAGAACGGCAGATTGGCCGACTTCAGGCAGCCGCACAGGTAGACCTCCTGCTTTTCGCGGATCTCCAGTGGGAAGGGCTCCTTGCCGGTGCCTTCGTGGGAGCCGTCGCAGAAGGGCGGGTTCTGCGACTTGCCGCACTGGCAGATGTAGTGGGTGCCGGGTTCCAGGGTCACGGCCCAGGGTTGCTTGCGTGTCATGCTCTGTCTCCTCTTGTCGATGTTATCTCAGTGATGGCCTTCAGGAATGGCTGCCGGCGGGCGCCGCGGCGCGTCCCGGTACCGGCAGGACGTAGCGGCCGCCGCCGAGCAGGGCCTGGACCACCGTGGCCACCAGCAGGAAGGCGGGATATTCCCAGCCGCCGTTCTCCGCGCTGAACAACCAGCCGTTGCCGGCGTGCACCCACAGGGCGCCGAGCAGCACGGGCATGAGGGCGATGGCCACCTGGCGGGTGAACAGGCCGGCAATGAGCAGGGCGCCGCCGCCGATTTCCGCCACCGTCACTATGTAGGCCAGCCAGCCGGGGAAACCGACGGACTCGAAGAAGCCCGCGGTGCCGGGCAGGGTAAAGACCATCACCTTGAGCAGGCCGTGGGCGACGAACATGCCGCCGAGGCCGAGCCGCAGGATCAGTGTAGCCATGTCGAGCTGTTTTGTGCTGTTCATTTGCAGTTTCTCCTTTTGTCGTGTGAGCAAAAAAGTTCTAGTTAGAACTATTGGCGCGAAAAGCGCCCCGCCCCTTCGCTGCCGGACCCGCCTGGGGCGCCGGCCGGATATCCGCCGGATATCAGCGAAACAGGCGGGCGATCTTCTCCAGCAGGCGCGTGGCCTCCCGCTTTTCCGCCTCGCTCAGGCCGTCGAAACGGGCCTGCAGGACGCCGATGTGCCGGGGAAAGGCCCGCGCGAACAGGCGCTCCCCCTGCGCGGTGAGCACCACGCGGGTGCAACGGCGGTCGGCATGCTGTTCCACCCGCCGCACCAGGCCCTTCTCGGTGAGGCGATCCACCACGCCGGTGAGGGTGCCCTTGGTGATGAGCGTCTGAGCGCCGATTTCACGGAAGGTCAGGCCCTCGGTGTTGCCCAGCGTGAAGACCACGTCCGCCTGCGAGGGCGTGAGGTCGTACTCGCGCAACTGCCGGGCATCGAAGCCGCTGAAGGCCTGCCAGGCGTTGACCAGCGCCCGGATGAGGGGCAGGCAGTCCTGCTGGCTGGCATTGTCGAGGGTGATCGCCGTGTTCATGTCATGGCTCCCGTGGGCCAATTAGTTCTAACGCGAACAATAATAGTTCCAGTTAGAACTAATGTCAAGGAAGATTCAGAGGCGCGGATCCTGTTTCCTCCGTTAGCCCCATGCGTGAGTCCTTGCACCATGATCTTCCCCGTTCGGGGACGCCGTAAACCCGTCCCCGGGGGCTTGACGGCGGCATCCCTGCCCATGCGGATGACGTATAATGAGTTGTTCCAGCGTGGCCCATGAAGTCAGGGCCGCGCATCGCCCGAGACCCGATCCCCATGACCACAGCCCCCAATCTCTTTTCCCGGCGCAAGTACTGGGCGCGGCGCTTCGGCGTGGCCCCCTTCCTGCCCATGTCGCGGCAGGAAATGGACGCGCTCGGCTGGGACAGTTGCGACGTCATCCTCGTCACCGGCGACGCCTACGTGGATCACCCCAGCTTCGGCATGGCCCTGGTGGGACGCCTGCTGGAGGAGCAGGGCTTCCGCGTCGGTATCATCAGCCAGCCGGACTGGACCTCGACGGCGGACTTCGCCGCCCTCGGCCGCCCCAACCTGTTCTTCGGCGTCACCGCCGGCAACATGGATTCCATGGTCAATCGCTATACCGCCGATCGTCGCATCCGCTCCGACGACGCCTATACCCCCGGCGGCGCGGGCGGCCGGCGCCCCGACCGCTCGGTGATCGTCTATGCCCAGCGCGTGCGCGAGGCCTTTCGCGGCGTGCCGGTGGTCATCGGCGGCATCGAGGCCTCCCTGCGGCGCATCGCCCACTACGACTACTGGGCCGACAAGGTGCGCCGCTCCATTCTCCTCGATGCGAAGGCCGACATGCTGGTGTTCGGCAACGGCGAGCGCCAGGTGGTGGAGATCGCCCACCGCCTCGCCGCGGGGGAGGCTATCGATCAGATCCGCGACGTGCGCGGCACCGCCTTCGTCATCGATCACCCGCCCGCCCACCGGGTGGAAGTGGACTCCAGCCGCGTGGATCGCCCCGGCGAGCCGGCGCCACCGGCGAACCCCTACGCCGAGAACGCCGCGCCCTGCGAGCGGATCGGCGAGGCGTCCCAGCACAAGGTGGTGCGCTTCGCGCGCCAGTTGAGCGCGGCGGAGAAGCGCGACAGCTACATCCGCCTGCCGTCCTTCGAGCAGGTGCGCGACGACCCGGTGCTCTACGCCCATGCCTCGCGCGTGTTGCACCTGGAGACCAATCCGGGCAACGCGCGCCCCCTGGTGCAGGCCTGCGGCGGCCGCGACGTGTGGCTCAACCCGCCGCCCCTGCCGCTCAGTACGAAGGAAATGGACCGCATCTACGAGTTGCCCTACGCGCGCGCGCCGCACCCGGCCTACGCCGGCGCGAAGATCCCCGCCTGGGAGATGATCCGTTTTTCCATCACCATCCAGCGCGGCTGTTTCGGCGGTTGCACCTTCTGCTCCATCACCGAACACGAGGGGCGCATCATCCAGAACCGCTCCGAGGACTCCATCATCCGCGAGGTGGAGACCATCCGCGACAGCGTGCCCGGTTTCACCGGCGTGATCTCCGATCTCGGCGGGCCCACGGCCAACATGTATCGCCTGCATTGCCGGAGCAAGAAGATCGAGGCCTCCTGCCGTCGCCTGTCCTGCGTCTATCCGGGGATCTGCCGGAACCTGAATACCGATCACCGCCCCCTGATCCAGCTCTACCGCCGCGCGCGCAAGCTGCCGGGGATCAAGAAGGTGCTCATCGGTTCCGGCGTGCGCTACGACCTCGCCATCGAGTCGCCCGAGTACATCGAGGAACTGGTCAGCCACCACGTGGGCGGTTACCTGAAGATCGCCCCCGAGCATACCGAGGAAGGGCCGCTGTCGAAGATGATGAAGCCGGGCATGGGTACCTATTACAGGTTCAGGGAGCTGTTCGAGAAATACTCGAAAAAGGCCGGCAAGGAGCAGTACCTGATCCCCTATTTCATCGCCGCGCACCCGGGCTGCACCGACGAGGACATGCTCAATCTCGCCCTGTGGCTCAAGGCCAACAACTTCCGCCTCGACCAGGTGCAGACCTTCCTGCCCTCGCCCATGGCCACCGCCACCGCCATGTACCATACGCGGCGCAATCCCCTGCACCGCGTGAGCCGCGACAGCGAGACGGTGCCGGTGGTGCGCAAGCTCAAACAGCGTCGCCTGCAAAAGGCCTTCCTGCGCTACCATGATCCGGACAACTGGCCCATGCTGCGCGAGGCCCTGAAGCGCATGGGCCGCGCCGATCTCATCGGCAACGGCAAGCGCCACCTGGTGCCGGCCTTCCAGCCGGCGGGGACCGGCGGCCGCCGTGGCGCGGCAATGAAAAAGCCGCCGGGGAAGGGCGGCGGCAGGCCCGCTGGTCGCGGCATGCCGCGCGGGCGACCGCACAAGCCTGGCAGCCCGGTGGGGGGCGGCAAGCGGCGGGGCAGGTAGCGAGAAGCCGGTGAGGAAGGTTTCCACCGTGGGTCATTCCTTCCGGGCTCCAACTCTGCGCGAGTCGCCCTTCAGGATTGACCCACGGTGAAGGTGATACTGCTCGCATGTATGGGTAGAGGCGCTGTCCAGCTGTGCGCAGGATTTTGAGAAAAGCAACCGGAGAAGTTTGATGTTCCGTCACATGAAGTCGATGATGTTTACCCTCCTCGCCGGCCTGCTGCTGGCCACCGCCGCCACCGCGCACGATCCCGAACCGGACAATACCTGGTGGTGGGACGAGGCCTGGTGGAACGACGGCGTGTTGCCGGTGCCCCAGAACCACCCCCTGCGCGTGGAGTGGATCACCTACGAGAGCAACGGCGTGGACGTGCCGGTGATGGTGGTGCGCCCCGACGACGACAGGGCTTACCCGGCGGTGTTCTTCCAGCACGGGCGCCGCGGGCTGGGTGAGCTGGTGCAGCGCCACGCGCGGCGCGTGGCGGCGCGCGGTTTCGTGGTCTTCGCACCGGACATCTACAAGGCCCACTTCCTCGGTACCCACCCCATCGAACACGACTACGAACTGGAGAAGGACGTCAACCGCGGCATCGACGTGCTGCTGGCGCGCGACGACATCTCCACCACGCGCGCCTGCATCTATTCCCACACCCGCGGCGGCTACTACAGCCTCAAGGTGGCCACCACCTTCGGCCGCCAGCAACGGGAACTGGCCTGCTACGTGTCCTACTATCCGCACCTGCAGGACCCCAACGCGCCCGAGCCCATGCAGGTGTACGGCTATGCGAAGGAGATCGACGATCTGAGGCTGCCGGTGCTGGTGTTCATCGGTGACGAGGAACAGTACCAGCGCCGCCGGGTCATCGAGACCTCCATCGAGGTGTTGCGCAAGAAGGGCCGCGATGCGCGGCTCATCATCTATCCCGGCGTGGGGCGGGGCTTCGACTTCCGGCCCGAGAATGTGCGTACCTTCGCCGACGATCTCGCCGCGAAGGACGCCGTGCAGCGTGCGGCGGCCTTCATGCGTCGGCATCTCGCGCCCCATGCGCGCAGGTAGTCCGGGCCTTAATCCTTATGGGTAATGGCCGTCATACCGGGGGGCTTTGTTAAGATGACCGCTTCCCGGCATTCCAGCGGAGCATCAGCACGCATGCCTTATCGCCACTTTTTCCTGATCATCAGCATGCTGGCCGTGCCGCTCACCGCCACGGCGCATCCCGAGAGCTTTCACATCATCGTCGATGTGGCGGTGACCGTCGTCGTGCAGTTGATCGTTTTCGGCCTCATCAGCGCCGTTGCCCGTGGCCGGCGCTGTAACGAAGCCCTGTGGCTGGGGATTTACGGGGCAACCCTGGTGTTCGCCATCCTGGCCACTACACAGGTGGGACGGCTGTACCCCATGTGGATCGTGCCGGGCGTGCTCTACGTGCTGATGATCATCCGCTGCCTGAAGAACCCGGCGCCGCGCGAAGCCGGCGGGACGGGAGAGCGCGAGGCCGATCCGGATTGAGAGGGCGGAAAGCCGGACGTAGCCCAGGCATGATCCCTCAACCCTCGCCGGGCCTGATTTCCACCCTGATGCGCTTGATCTGATCATCGTAGAGTATGAAACTCATGGCGCCCTTGCTGAGCCGCCGCTCGAGGACGAGATGGTCGCCGGCGACCCGCGCGAGGATCCCTTCGCGCTCGACCCCCTTCCTGTCCAGTACCCACACGCGCTTGCCGAGGTAACTGCCGGCACGCTCGAACTCCACGGTGCGGATCACCGGCTCGCGCGGCCTGTGGGCGCGGCGGCGGTGTTCGGGCAGAACGGGTGGCTTGATCACCACCGGATCGGGTTCCGACTCGGGCTCAGGCTCGGGTTCGGGCGGAGCTTCCACCCCGGCCTCCTCAGGCGGCGTGGCCATGGCCAGCTCGCTTTCCGCAGGCGTGTCGGCCGGTGCCTCCAGTGGCGCATCCGGCTCTGCGACGGTCACCTCGGTCTCCGGCGCCGCGCCCGGCTGCGATCCCGGGTCGACCGCTGTTTCGTCGGGGACGCCCATCTCGCGTTCGATCTCGGCCCGTTGCCGGGCATAGTCCTCGTCGCTGATGAGTCCGTCACGGTGCATGCGTTCCAGTTGTTCATTCATGGCCCGCGCCGCTTCCCGTGCAGCCTCGATCTCGGTGATCTCGCCACTGGCCTGGCGTTCGGCAATATCGACGAGTTCACCCATGCCGGTGGCGTTCCAGATGAGGCTGAAGGCGAAAAAGACAAAACCCGTGATGCTGACTGCACTGAGCAGGAACGCGCCCCGCGCATCGCGCCAGTTCTGGAAGGCCAGAATGATGATGGGGATGGGGTGAAAGAAAATGGTCAACACACCCAGTGCGGTGTTGTTGCGAAAGCCGACCACGAGGGACCAGATCCAGGAAACCAGCAGCAGCACGGAAAAGAATCCGATGAGCAGGATGTCTGAGGTCATGGTTTCCCTGTCCTTGTTTCTCGTGGCCTGGCCACTTAGTATCCATTTATATACGTTTGACGCAGCTTTGTCACATGACGGGTTCGCCCCGCGCGGCATGCAGGAGACCGGGTTCCACCATGGCAGTGTTCCTTGAGTACGCGGGCTGGCTGTTCGGGCTGGCCTGGCCCCTGGCCTACCTGCTCAGTCTCCTCGCCGCCCTGCGCACCCCCCACCTCGATGATCTCTGCCGCGAGGAGGCCGCCGAGGCGTCCCCGGATGCACTGCCGCGCCTGTCGGTGATCGTCACGGCGCGCAACGAGGCCGCCAGCATCCGTGGCGCGGTATCCACCATCCTCGCCCAGGATTACCCGGATCTCGAGATCGTGCTGGTCAATGATCGCTCCACCGACGGCACCGATCGCATCATCGACGGCATGGCGGCGGGCGACCGGCGCATCGTGCCGGTGCACGTGGAGGCCCTCCCCGACGGCTGGCTGGGCAAGGTCAATGCACTGGAGGCGGGACGCGCCCGCGCCGGCGGCGAGTGGCTGCTGTTCTGCGATGCCGACGTGCACATGGCCGCCGGCCTGCTGCACAAGGCCGTGTGCGCCGCGCGGGCAGGGGAACTGGACCACCTGTCCCTCGTTCCCCGTACCCTCACCACGAGTTACCTGCAGGAAGTGGTGATGCGCGCCTTCAGCCTCCTGTTTGCCATTGCCATGCGCCTCTGGCTGCCCCACCGAAGCCGCTTCGCCCGCGCCGTGGGGCTGGGCGCTTTCAACCTGGTGCGCCGCCATGCCCTGGAAGCCACGGAAGGGCTGGCCGGCCTGCGCATGGAAGTGGCCGACGATCTCGGCCTTGCCCAGCTCATCAAGCAGGCGGGGGGGCGCAGCCTGCTGGCGCAGGGCAACCAGGATCTGGAAGTGGTGTGGTACCACGACCTTGGCGACATGGCGCGGGGACTGGAGAAGAACATCTTCGGCGTGGCCGCCCGCTGGCGGGCGTGGCGGCTGGCGTTGCTGGTGCTGCTGGCCTGGGCCTGGGTCCTGCTGCCGCCCCTGTGCCTGTTGCTGCCCACCTGGTTGCCCTGGCAGGCCGGGGCTGTAGCCCTGCTGTCACAGGCCCTGTTCGTGTTGATCCTGCTGGCCTCCGGGGCGCGATTCTGGCGTGCCTGCCTGTTGTTGCCGCTGGGTGTGCTGATCTTCAGCCTGTTCCTGCTGCGTGCGGGGATAGTGTGCCTGTGGCGCGGCGGGATACGCTGGCGCGATACCTTCTACCCGCTGGCGGCCCTGCGCGCGGGTCAGCGCGTGTGCCTGCCCTGAGTCGATCTCCCGGGCCGATCCCGATGCAGTAAGCCCTGCTCAGACGGCGGTGCACAGTTCCAGCAAGCCGTGAGTCTCTTCCGCTACCGGTCCTTGACGCCGCGTGGCGGCTTTCTCCGCCCTGACCAGATCCAGCAGCCAGCGATACTGCGGATCCTGTTGCAGGTGCGCCATGTCTTTCAACAAGGCGTCCAGCGCTCGATCATCCATTACAACTTCCCCCGTTACGACGGGCGCAAGGCATACAGGCGCCCGCCTGTGGCCCCCGCCACGGTGTCCGATCCGGAAACTTCCCTGGACGTTTCGCGGCATGCGCGCTCTGCTCGCATGCCCGCATTCAATCCTTGATTACAATCTTAGAGCAGTTCCAGATGTGTTTGCATAGCCGGAAAGTATCAACAGCAAAAAACCCGGTGGTTTGTTCGGTTTTGTCCGGTGCCGCCCTGATCGCGCCAGCTCGGCGCCAGATGCCGACCACAGGCTGCATCTTGGACGAACAGGATGTCAGGACGATGACAGTGTGAGGCAATACTGCCATCGGATGGTCACGGGCGCGGAGGGTTCGCCCCGGGGCCGATTCAGGGCCCGAGGGCTCCCCTTTGCGCCCGCCCGGTGCTAAGTTATTCCCTGCGGGACGGCGCAATGCCGGCTCCGGTTGCCATCAGCAGGGAGGAGAGAACAATGAGTGGGGAAGACGACAGAGAAACCATCTTGCCAAAGTCATACCTGAGCTTCCGCGAGGATGGCAAGATGGTAGAGGAAGAGAAAAACTATATTAAGGAACACAGGCCGGGTCATGGCAAGGACAACGATTATTTTGTCGGCCTGGCGATCTCGGGAGGCGGGATCCGCTCCGCCAGCTTCTCCATAGGCGTCATGCAGGCGCTGGCACGTGCCGGCTGGATGAAGGCGATGGACTACCTTTCCACCGTTTCCGGAGGTGGCTATAGTGGCTCTTCCCTGACCTGGTTTCTCCATTCCCAGCCGGCGGCGAGGGCGCAGAAAGCCGCCGCTCGGGAAAAGGATACGTTGCTGGAACCCATTCAGAGTGATGGTTTCGGTGTCAGCGAGGAGAATTTTCCGTTCGGTACGGGCGTCGATCACGAAGACGATAGTACGACACGTTCGCGCAAGCGGCGCCAGATGGGCGTCATGCGCCACCTGCTACAGAATATCAATTATCTCTTCCCGGGGCATGGCCTGAATGTATTTGCGTTCCTCGCCGTACTTGGCCGCGGTATCCTGCTGAATCTGCTCACCTATATTCCCCTGGGCCTTGGCCTGATGCTTTCTCTCACCCTTGTTCTTGGCGCCTGTTATGGCCAGGCGCCGGACGCCGCGAACCTCGCCCAGCTTTCGAAATGGGGCCTTGGCCTGTTGCTGCTCACAGCTGCTGGCGGCGTCCTCTATGGCTGGTGGAGCACAGTTGGTCACCGGTGTGAGAGCTGGATGTATGCCTTTCGCCGCTATTTCGCCATCCTGGGTGGCTTTCTACTGCTCTTTGCCCTGTTCTTTTTTCTTCTGGCGTCCCTGCCCTGGGTCGATGCCCGTCTTGATACATGGCGCGAGGAGGTGGCGTCGAGCCTGACCCTGGGGGGTGTCCTTGGCGCCATCTGGGCATCGCTCACCAGCGGCAAGGGAGACAAGGCGAAGATACCAAGCGGAGTTATCGTGCCGGTCGCATCGGCTTTGTTGCTCTATGGTCTGGCGCTGTTGTTGTATATCGGGGCAAAGGAGATATTCAAACACGAGGGTTACGGGCTGGATCCCGTGTGGTGGATCCCCGCACTGTTAGCCATTTCACTGGCATTCGGCATGTTGGTGAATATCAACTACATTTCCCTGCACCGGTACTACCGTGACCGCCTCATGGAGCTGTTCATGCCCGGCCGTGGATCGTTGCGGGAGTGCAAGGCGGGACAGCCACAGTGCGAGGCCAACAGGACGTATATTCAGGATGTCTGTGATTATGAGAATGGTTTCGATGGCCCCTACCATATCATCAACGGTAACGTCGTACTGGTGGGATCGGAGGTCACCAAGTTCCGAGGACGTGGCGGTGACAATTTCATTTTCTCGCCGCTCTACTGCGGCAGCAGTGCCACCGGCTGGGCCAGCAGCCGGGAGTTTCTCGGTGGTAGAATGACCCTGCCCACGGCCATGGCCATCTCCGGCGCAGCGGTCAACCCCAATACCGGTTCGTCCGGTCAGGGGCCAACCCGCAATCCCATGTTGTCTGTTCTCATGGGGCTTCTCAACCTGCGCCTTGGATTTTGGGCACAGAACCCGCAAGGCGTGCTGTGCGGGAAAAAGGAAAATGGCAAGGCCACCATTCCACCGCAGCATGACAGCCGAACCATGCGCATACTATGGCGCATGCAGTGTTTGCTGAAACGCCCCATACCCAACCTGCTCATTCCCGGCATGCGTGACCTGCTGCGGTTTCGTTTCCGGGAAACAAGCTACGTCGTGCAGTTGACCGATGGCGGGCATTTCGAAAACCTTGCCCTGTACGAGCTCATACGGCGAAAGGTGGACTGTATCGTTCTGGTGGATGGCGCGGCGGATCCCAGGTTTGGTTTCGCGGATTTCGCCCACCTCGTCGAAATTGCACGCCTGGATTTCGCTGCCACCATCGACATAGACCTGTCTCCGCTGGTGCCGCAGAAGAAAAACGCCGCTCATGGTATCGACAAGCTCGCCGAGCAGGGTTTCACCGTTGGTACCATACGCTACAAGGGCGACGAGGAGAAGGAAGCAAAGACAGGGATCCTCATTTACATCAAGACGACGCTTACCGATGGGCTGCCCGAAGATATCTACGGTTACAAGATACAGAACCCCGACTTTCCCGATCAAAGCACCGGTGATCAGTTCTTCGATGAGCAGCAGTTCGAGGCATACCGCGAGCTGGGATTCCAGCTGGGAAGGAGGATGACCGCTTCGATGGAAGCGCCGGACAACAGTGCCATGTCGGAGCAGCCCGATCTTCTCGAAAAACTGCGCCGGCGACTTGAGACGGTTTGCGGGGAGCGTGCATGAGAGCGGATCTCCCCGCCACCCGGGTGCGCAGAAAGGGCTGGCCCAGATCGTCGATCCGCTGGATACGCCATACGGGGTCGCAATGATTATCCCCCTCGAAGAACTGGACGAGGATGTCCTTACCGCCATCATCGAGCAGTTCGTGTTGCAGGAAGGCACGGACTATGGTGAACAGGAATATTCGCTGGCGCAGAAGGTGGCACACGTGCGCCGCCAGCTGGAGCGCGGCGATTCGGTGGTGGTCTACTCGGAGGAATACGAGACGGTCAATATCCTGCCGCGACGGCAGGTGGAGAATTCGTAGCCGGAACGCCACAACACGAGGGTCGCCAACCAGCTGCACGGGAATGACGACGCGGATCCCGAAATGATGATCCCCCGCCATCCCATTTCCGGGGTCATTCCGGAAAGGGTGTAGCCCTTGTTCGGAATCCACAGAGACAGGCTACTGGATGCCGGGTCTCGCTCCGCTCGCCCGGCATGACGCCGCAAGGCGGCAGCACCGATCCCGAAACAACGGTCCCCCCGCCCTCAGGGCGGGGGACAGGGGGCGGGGATCAAATTCTCAACCCTCTCCATCCCATATCTGGAGCCATGCCGGAAAGGGCGTAGCCCTTGTCGGGAATCCGAAAAGACAGGCCCCTGGATGCCGGGTCTCGCTCCGCTCGCCCAGCGGGCGCGAAACAGCCGTCCCCCCGCCCTCAGGGCGGGGGACAGGGGGCGGGGATCGAAATCCTCGGTCCTCGCCACGCTTCCGGAGCGGGGATCAAGTCCTCAACCCACAGATGTAGTCGGCGGAGAACACCAGCACCTGATCCCCTCACCCTGGCCCTCTACCCCTGCGGGGCACCGAGGTCCCTCAGGGAGAGGGGAACGAAATGTGAAGCCTTGAGAGATGCCGGGGCCTGTCAAAAAGGAACCGCTGCCCCGACGGATCACAGGGAGGCAGGAACGGGGCAGCGGTTCAAGCGGAGGCCGGTGGGTGACGTGGCTTTCAGCGGGCG